>JALUKO010000070.1 GCA_027056525.1 Helicobacteraceae bacterium
CTTTAAGGCTTATCTAATAGTACGATTTACACTTCAGTTTTTACAACAACTGTTTTACACATAAGATCGTGAAGCGTTTTTTTATCTTTTCTGTAGAATGGAAGCAATAGTCCAAGAAGAATTGTCGCAGAAAATAAAAAAGCTATAAACCTGCAAAAAGCTTTTAAAAATGATATATGCTTCCCAGTGCTCTCATCTATGATCTCTATAGTATAAGCTTTTTTCCCGGGAGTTTGTCCAAACTTTGATACCAATACAGCATATACTAAACCATACAGGGTGATTGCCACAAATGGGGCAAGTTGCGATGCCTGGAACTCATCCTTACCATTCATAACAACATAAGTGATCAGGTAAAGTATGGGTGCGTAGATCATAAACATATCAGTGATCAAAGCTTTCACTCTGTCTATGTATGTCGCATAAACATACTGAATTCTCTCTTGTTGATGTTTTATCTTATTTTGATGTTTTTTTAAGTCTCTAAATCTCATGAAAAGATTATATCAGATTCTTGCTTTGTGTAGTTTGATGAAGTATAGAGTGCGATGTTATTACTCTAAGCCATAGTTGACTTAGAGTAAAGAAAAGATCTAGTGTAGATCTCTCCAAACTTGTTTTTTCCAAAGAAGTGCAAAGATTGCAAAAATGATAGTAAACATCATTACATTGGCTCCAACAGAAGCTCTTTCTTCTCTTTTAGTATCACCGGCATCTTCAAGATGTTCGATCACTTTATCCATACTTTCAGCATTTATACCAACACGTGGCATAGCCGTACCATGAAGATAGTTCTGAGGGTTCTCTACAAAAGTTTTTATGTAGTGCTCTCCACGTGAACGGATATACATAGAGAGATCCGGTGGAAGTTTACCCATATATTTTGTAATAGAATCTTCGTATTCAAGCACTTTGATATCAAATGCAAGCTCATCTTTTTTGTATTTAAAGCTTGGTTTTGTACCGATTTGTGTCCAATTTTCATACTTAAGTGCGTGACATCTACCACAAGCATTTTCATAAGCCATTGCCGGAGTTACACTCTCTTGCTCTACAGCGATTGACTGCAAATATGCAACCATATCTGCCACTTCTTGATCAAGATCTCCACCTGCACCATAAAACTGAGTCATAGGGTGCATTTGACCTTTTGAAGCATCAAATTTATGCTCAACCATTAAAGCATGTGCAGGATTTTTAATCAGATTAGCCAGAAACTTACCATCAAAAATAACCCCTGCATTACTTAAATCAGGTGGGTTTACACCATAAGACGAAGCGGCTGTTACAGGATCCATTGGAGCCGGCATACCTGCTACTTCTATGGAGTGACAACCGGTACAAGCACCGGCACCTAAAACTAAATCTTTACCGCGGGCGGCATCACCCGTTTTGTTGATAGCAGGTAGGTCATCAT
The DNA here is from genome assembly GCA_027056525.1 of Helicobacteraceae bacterium. Taxonomy (GTDB): domain Bacteria; phylum Campylobacterota; class Campylobacteria; order Campylobacterales; family Sulfurimonadaceae; genus Sulfurimonas. The sequence continues at coordinate 1,418 of JALUKO010000070.1, forward strand.
AAGCATAGTTTTCACTCTCTACATGCTTATGCATAACACCATGCGCATATGGTTCCACTAAGTAGTAAGTTACAAGTGTAAAAAATACAACAACTGCTAATATAATTGGTTCTTTATTTTTCATTTTTTATCCCTTATAACTTTTTTTCTTTTGCTGTTATGAACGGCAATGCGATCCATAAAGCAATAAACGCTAAAGCAGCTACTAAACCTATTGTACTAAATGCACCTTCAGGCGGCAATTTACCCATAGCAGTTAAAACAATCATATCTACCAATAATAACCAGAACCAGATTCCAAACGCACCACGACGATTTGCAGGAACTGTATTTGGACTTCTATCCAAGAACGGTAAAAGAACAAAGATCACTTGAGCAAAGCCAAATGCTATAAGTCCTATGTTGACAGAGAAAGGACGTAAAATCTCATAAGACCACAAGAAATACCACTCAGGATAAATGTGTGCCGGAGTCTTCAGACCATCTGCCGGATCAAAGTTTACAGGATCCATCGCAAAATTATAGTGATAAAATACAAGGTAGAAAAAGAATATCAGGTAGATACCCACAACCATCATATCTTTAGACATAAAGTCATTAGCAAATCTCATAACTTTTGAGCCTTTTTTGTCGCCTGCCAAGTATTTTTGAGCTTCTGCATCAAAATCGATCTCTTCACCATCTTGATTGTTAACGTGTGGGATACGAAGCGCTGCAAAGTGAAGGCCTATCAATCCTAAAATCGCTAACGGTAAAAGAAGTACGTGAAGCATAAAGAAACGGTTTAGGAATGCTTGAGCAGGAACATAATCCCCACGAATCCATTCAACAAGACCATCTAAGTGCAATCCACCAAGAGAGAAAATATTTGTAATAACCATACCTGCCCAGTAAGACATTTGACCCCATGGAAGCATATAGCCGGAAAATGCCTCAGCAGAGAATGTTATAAACAATAACATACCTGATATCCAGATCATTTCACGACCCTTCTTATAAGAACCATAGTAAATACCTGTGAACATATGAATGTATATGATTAAAAATACAACAGATGCAGCCACACCGTGAATATGTCTCCACAGCCAACCAAAACCAACTTCTCTCATAATCGTGTAGTTAACACTATCAAATGCAGTAGCAACGTTTGGTTGATAATACATCAATAAAAAGATTCCAGAAACCAAAAGTAAAATGAATGTGATCATAAGAACCATACCCATCGCCCATAAAAAGTTTATGTTTTTTGGAATCCAGTACTCAGATGCCATCACTTTTTCAACTTTTTCAATAGCTAAGCGTTGATTTAACCAATCTTTAACACTTGTTGCTTTTTCAAAATGTGCCATTTTTTTCCTTTTTTAAATTAAAGCGTAACGCCGTTTTCTTTCATGTTCTCGTACTCAGGTCCAATTTCACCCAATACTAACTTATTTCCATCGATTCTAAATGGCGGTATATCCAGTCCACGTGGAGGCGGAACTTTGGTTACCATTCCGGCAAAGTCAAACTGACCCCCGTGACAAGCACATATAAAGCCTTCTTCATCAGGATAATATGCCGGAATACAACCTAAGTGTGTACATAAACCGATAGCTACCATAAAATGTTCACCATTGACTATGATATCTCTTGCTTTATCATCTTCATTTTGTTTCGCAACCATCTCTGGAGTTTTCTTCAGAACAAAGATAGGCTTCCCTCTCCATTTTTCAGTTACCAGTTCACCTGCTGTATATGCAGTCATATCCAAAGTAGTAAAACCAGCAGCCTTAACACTTGGAAGCGGATCCCAAGATTTTTTCATTGCTACCAATGAACCGACTGCACCAACTGCTGCTACAGCACCAAATGCTTTACCCATAAAACCTCTACGGCCATTTTTTTCCATACTAGCTCACTTTATTGTGAATTTTAAGCTTTGATTATATAATAAACTATGTTTAATTAATTATAAAATTAAGCTTTCTTTTATAAAATTATCAATTATGTTACCAAAGTGTTTCACATCGCCATAGTTGTGATTTTGTATTGTTTCAATTATCACAGATAAGTTATTCTTATTATAGTCTGTGATTATAGGGATATTTAAATCTTTAAAAAGTTGTTGAAAGTCTCCGCTGTAATCATCCCTTTGAATATAAATCGGTTTTCCTCCCGATGCCAAACTCTCAAGAACAGCTTGCGCAGATGCTGTTATCAAAATCTCAGTTTTTTGGATCATTTCCTCATAATCTTCAAACTCGTGATAGTGTTTAAACAATTTTTTCAGTTGCTCTTCATAATCCAAAAAGTAGTAAAATCCCAACTGAAGTTCAGGCTCTAAGTCTGCAATCAAGTCAATATGCTTATAAAGATCTTTGCTATAATCATCATCTCCAAAAAAATAAGATACTTTTATGGTTTTGTCATATTTTTGAAAAAACTTTTCATCTATAGCATAGCCATTGCAAATACCTTCCCCCTCAAGATACGGAGAAATCAATAACTCACCCTCCTCTTTTTTATCGTTTGGATCATCACTGACTCGAATAAAAGTTGAAAAATATTTTCTCATATCTTCAAGCATGATCGGATTTGCTTCAGCTGAATCAAAAATAAGTTGATCGCCGTGGTGTGTTATTTGAGGTATGTTTCTTACCACATCAATCCCTACACTTTTGTGTACACCAAAATCACGTGCTACCTGCGCTATACGATAATCAGAACACAGAAGCGTTATATCAGCACCTTCTAAAGTTCTTAAAATCGTTGCTGCACGTCTAAATCTGTCTAAACCGATTCTATGCCCTGTATGACAATAGTAAAATGTTTTCATTCTCACTCTTTCTTTTTTCTTTTAGATATTTTTATATAGATATGGAGTATCTCTATTGCCGCGGGTGTAATGCCGCTTATTTGAGAAGCTGCCTGAAGTGTTGGGGGGTTAAAGCTCTCAAGCTTCTCAACGATCTCTTTACTTAAACCACTGACACCTCTAAAATCAAACTTCTCAGGTATCTCAATACGAAGATACTTTTTCATCTTCTGTATCTCTTCACTCTGTTTCTCAATATAGCGGGCATATTTTCCCTCAACAAGAATCTCCTCTTTTATGTAAGGTGGATACTTCTGAAGTTCAGGTACTAACTTCACCATCTTCTCTACATCAAAACTTTTTCTTGCTACAAGCTGCTGGGCGGTAATGGTGTCTTTGATCTTCTCTTCACCCATCGCTTCTAAGAAAGCTATAAACTCTTTGTTTGGAGTAAAGCTTGTCTCTTGCAAAAGTTTGACTCCCTCTTGTATCTGCTTGCTTTTGCGTTGTACCTTTTCATACGTTGTATCATCTATAAGCCCCAGAGCATGTCCATAATGACTGAGCCTCGTATCTGCACTCTCTTCACGTAAAAGAAGTCTGTACTCTGCACGGGAAGTAAACATACGGTAGGGCTCTTTCGTTCCCTTACTCACAAGATCATCTATAAGCACTCCGATATACGCCTCATCACGTCTGAGTATAAGAGGTTCTTTGTTTTGCAGGCTTAAAGAGGCATTGATTCCAGCCATTAAACCTTGAGCAGCTGCTTCTTCATAACCTGTAGTTCCGTTTATCTGCCCTGCAAGATAGAGGTGTTTGATCTTTTTTGTCTCTAGGGAATGTTTAAGCTCTCTTGGATCAACAAAATCATACTCTA
>JALUKO010000071.1 GCA_027056525.1 Helicobacteraceae bacterium
GAACAAAATACTTTCCATCAAAAAGAGCATTTTCTTCCAAAAGAAGTATATCTTTTGCATTTTCCAAAATACACAGCTGCTCAGAGTTACGACTCTCATCAGAACATATAAAACAGAGTTCATCTTCACTCATACCTCCACATACCCTGCATTTTTTCAAACTTCCAAGGGCATCTTCTATGGCATGAGATATTTTCATCCCCACAAAACTCTCTTGCATCACCATATGATACGCGATCCTTGTTGCCGATTTTTTTCCAATGCTTGGCAACTCCTGCAGTGCATCTACAAGGCGGTTGAACTTCTCTAAAGAATGTTTCATGAACTCTCTTTGTTATGTTTTTGTTTTGGAAGGAGTATCCAAAGTTTCAAAGGAGCTTTTAGCTCACCGGCGATTTTCATAGCATCTTTGCCATAACCTAAAAAAAGGTCTGCACGAACAGCACCCTTGATAGCCCCACCCGTATCTTGAGCCAGCACCAAAGAGCAAAACCGTTTCTCTTTCATATCTGCATCAATATAGAGCATACTTCCAAGAGGAATGTAGTGTCTATCAACGGCAACAGATCTTTTTGGAGTCAGCACCACGCCTAAAGAACCGGTAGCAGGTTGTTGTTTCTCTTTAAAAAATACGAGTGATTTGTTATAGTTTAAAACCTCATCCACTCTTTTTGGATTTTCACTTAACCATCTTCTTATGCTTTGTAAAGAGACCTCTTCTAGCTTTAGTGCTCCTATGGAGACAAGGTATCTTCCTATCGCTCTGTACCTGTGTCCATTTTGATTGTCATAGCCTAAATAAATAGTTTTTCCGTCTCGAAGCGTTACTCTTCCCGATCCTTGAATCTCTAAAAAGAAACGATCTATCTTAGAATCTACATAGCACAGTACCTGAGCTCTAAGGTGCTCAGACTTGCTCTGCTTCCTTGTGTAGTAAGGTACAAGTTTATTCCCCTCTAAACGTCCACGAAGTCTATAGTTTTTCAGATTCGGATAGATCTCACTCAAATCAACCACAATAAGATCAAGCGGTGTTTTGTAAATCGGATATTTATATCTTGAAGTTCTTACTAAAGAACCATGAAGATGGGGCTCATAGTACCCGGTAAGCAGCCCTTTGTCATCTCCTTCATCGGTGTTGATGGCATAGGGAGAAAACTCCGTTTCCAAAAACTTTTTTGGATCCTTGATATGCTTTGCTTTTGCGCACAACTCTTTATACATCGCTTGGGTTCTTGGAGTACGGCAACTCTCCACAAAAGAGCTTAGTGCTGATTCATAGTTTTCTGCATTCCAGTTTGGAAGTTTTGAGAAGTCACTCTCTAGCAGATGGGTCTTTGGGAGCGACTCAAACAAGATTTTTGCTTCTATCTCAGGTTTTGTCTCACACACTGTTTTGTTGAGCTCCTGGAAGGGCTTTACTTGAGGGGTGTCGCACTTCTGAGAACAGGCACTTAGAAGTATTATAATTGTTAAAAAATAGATAAATGATTTCATAAAAGCTATTATACTTAAAATTAAACTACAAAAACGGTATAATTGCGAAAAAATTTTATAATGTAGGACAATAATGGAAGATTTAAGCTATTATGAAATTCTAGAGATCTCAAGAGATGCGGATAAAACAACCATAAAAAAAGCATATAGAAAAATGGCTAAACAGTATCATCCAGATAAAAATCCTGGAGACAAAGAGGCAGAACACAAGTTCAAACTTTGTAATGAAGCATATCAATGCTTGAGTGATGATCAACAAAGAAGTATTTATGATCGTTACGGTAAAGAGGGTCTGCAAGGCATGGGTGGAGGGTCACGCCGTTCATCTGCAGGTTTTGATGACCTTAGTTCAATGTTTGAAGAGATGTTCAATGGATTTGGAGGCTCAACAAGACGTCGTCAAAACCCGGCAGATATGGAAAAGTACCCACTTGACCTCAATGTTGAGATGTATATCAGCTTCCATGAAGCGGTCTTTGGATGTGAAAAAGATATAGAGTTCACATACAAGAAGTCTTGTGAAAAATGTAAAGGTACCGGAGCAAAAAACGGCAAACTTTCAACATGTAAACAGTGTGGCGGACAAGGTCAAGTCTATATGAAACAGGGCTTCATGACATTTTCTCAAACATGCCCGGCTTGTCATGGAACAGGGAGTGCAGCTACAGAGAAATGCTCCAGCTGTCACGGACAGGGATATGAAGAGGAAACCGAAACTGTTTCTATAAAAGTTCCAAAGGGGATCGATACAGACAACCGCTTAAGAATTTCTGGTAAAGGGAACATTGGTAAACGTGGAACACGAGGTGATCTCTATGTTACTTTTACAGTACAAGCCGACAAACATTTTATAAGAAACGGCAACGATGTCTATATTGAAATTCCCGTCTTTTTTACACAGGCAGTTGCGGGTGAGACGTTAAGTATTCCATCACTTACGGGTGAACTTGAACTTAAACTTGATGTTGGAACAAAAGACAAACAACATTTTACATTTAGAGGTGAGGGGATCGATGATGTTCACGGACACTCCAAGGGTGATCTCATAGCACAGGTAAATATCACCTATCCGAAAAAACTCAACGATGAACAACGTGAACTTCTAGTAAAACTTCAAGAAAGTTTTGGCATAGAATCCAAGCCCCATGAAGGTGTCTTAGAGTCTGCTATAGAAAAAATGAAAAGCTGGTTCAAGTAGAGTTATGCTGAAGTTCTCTTTTGTTTTACTCTTTTTGAGCATGCCCTTTCTAAGCTCTGACGTTTATTACGGTGTACCCCTATGGGCATATGCTTCCATCGGTTTTACAGTACTGTATGCCTTGGCTCTTGTATATCTTATAGAAAAAAAGTGGAATACTCTCAAAGGTGAACATGAATAATTCTGCCCTCTTAAGTGAAGGGGGAACATGGTTTTTAGTTCTCTATCTAGCCTCACTTATACTTATCGGTTTTGCAGGGAAATTTGCTTCCAAAGAGGAATCTATGAAGGATTTCTATCTTGGAGGGAGCAGCTTTGGTGTCGGCATACTGTTTTTAACAATGTATGCAACACAATACAGCGGAAACTCCCTCATCGGTTTTGCCGGTAGCGCTTATAGAAACGGTTGGTTCTTTCTCGTAGGCGTTACCTTTATGATAGCCGTCGTTGGAGGGTACCTCTTATATGCCCCAAAACTCTATGCTCTGAGTAAAAAACACAACTTCATTACTATTGGTGACTATATCAACCTTAGATACACGCATCAACTTCTTACCTATCTTATAGTTGCAATCGCCATATTGGCACTGAGTAACTATATGCTTACAAACCTTAAGGCTATAGGTTATATTATGGAGTATGTCACCGGCGGAGGGATTGGTTTTACAGAAGGGATCATCTTTATGTCCCTTATCATGGTGATCTATGAAACACTCGGCGGTATGCGATCTGTTGCATGGACCGATGCTATACAGGGTGTTTTACTTTTTATCGGTGTTATTATTATCTTTAGTGTTGTTATGATCCATTATGGAACTTTAGATGAAAACACTGCTCTTTTTTTGCAAAACAGACCTCAACTATTTGCAGATATCACGCTTGCCAACCAGATCACCTGGCTGAGCGTGGTGATCTTGATCTTTTTTGGTATCTCTGTCTATCCACAGGCTATACAAAGAATATACTCTGCTAAAAATGAGCATACGCTACGTCGATCTTTGAGTCTTATGGTTGTTATGCCGCTACTGACAACACTGCCGCTTATTATCATAGCTATTATCGGTTCAGCTCATTTTCCGGACCTTGACAAAACCTCAAGTGAACAAATCATTTTACTTATGCTCTCCAAACTCACTGCCATTGAGGGTATGAGTATCGTCATCACCATTTTTGTGGCAGCTGCCATCGCTGCAATTATGTCAACGGTAGACTCGGCAATGCTTGCTATTGCTTCACTTTTCACCCAAGATATCTACCACAAAAAAAATCCTAACGCTTCTCAAAAAAAACTTACCTATGTAGGAAAAGTTTTCTCATGGGCTATCATGGCGTTTATGGTTGTCCTTGCCATTAATCTGCCATCAACCATTTGGTGGTTGATCCAAATCAAACTGGAGATACTCGTACAAATCGCTCCGGCGATCATGCTTGGTGTTCATTTTAAGCACATTGATGCTAAAAGTATCCTCTATGGCTTACTTATCGGTATCTTTATAACACTTCTGTTTTTGCTCTCCCCTGCTCTTCCATCAAAGCCATTTGGTTTTCATGCCGGTGTTTTAGGACTGCTTTGTAACTTCGCTACCGTATATATACATCATAAATTCAAAAGATAAGTTATGTTACACTAGTGCTAATTTATTTTACTGTATTTGAGATTTTCTAATGAACAAACAAAGACTTAAAACACAACTCTCCACCTTGGCATTATCTATGTTCCGAAAAGATTTTTTTGGAATTTTTCATGGTTCTTTATCTGCAAAAACAGAGTCTAATAGGTTCATCATCAACACAAAAGAAGCTGTCTTTGATGCACTGGGAGAGGACTCTCTCATAGAACTTTATTTTAAAAAAGATTATCGCTGGAACCAGGCAAGTATAGATGCAAAAATTCATTTTAGCATCTACTCACAAATCTCTGATGCCAAATATATCTCTTTTTCTATGCCCCCTTTCACCACAGCTTATTCACTTGAACATAACCTCATATGTCCAAAGGATTATTTTGGTTATAAAGAGATCGGTTCTATTGAGATCATAGATCCCAAACAGTTTGATGATTGGTATGACAGAGCGCAAAGTGAAATAACACTCTATTTTCAAACAAAAAAAACCAATATTATGGTAATTCGAGGCTATGGAGTATATGCATTTAACAGAGATCTTCATGAAATGGCCAAACAACTTGCCATACTTGAGAAAAGCTGCCGACTCCTTATGCTAGATAGTGGGAAAAATGATTTTAATTTTGACGGGGTTGATGAAATTAAGATTGTGAAAAAAGATTTTGTCTATATTTTTTCTCTTCTTGGTGGAAGGCTGATTGAATTTAGCGATAAACAAAAGGCTTTTAATTTTCAAAACACTCTAACCAGAAGGTTTGAAGAGTAT
>JALUKO010000072.1 GCA_027056525.1 Helicobacteraceae bacterium
CCTTTGAAATACTATATGAATAATACAGTAAATACTACACACCTTATAAAGCTTTGTAATGATTATAATGTTAAACATTTTATCTTTTCATCTACAGCTGCGGTATATGGTGAACCCAAAGAGTCTCAAGTAACAGAAGAAACACAGACAGAGCCTATAAACCCATACGGAAGAACAAAACTTATGAGTGAAATGGTTTTAAAAGATGCCAGCTATGCAAATGATGCTTTTTCCCATGTTATATTACGCTATTTTAATGTTGCGGGTGCCGATATACATAACCGTATAGGGCAAAGTTTTCCAAATGCTACGCACCTTATAAAAGTGTCAGCTCAAACTGCCATTGGCACTCGTCAAAAGATGATGATATTTGGAGAAGATTACAATACTCCGGATGGAACATGCATACGAGATTACATCCATGTTGACGATCTTGCATCTGCACACTTAAAAGCGCTAGAATATCTTGAACAGGGAAATGAATCTAATGTGTTTAATGTAGGTTACGGACATGGGTTCAGTGTTAAAGAGGTTATAGCTACTATGAAAAAAGTCAGCGGAGTTGATTTTAGGGTGGATAGTGCACCAAAAAGAGAAGGTGACCCCGCTGTATTGATCTCAAATAATGAAAAAGTAAAACAAGTGCTTTCTTGGAAGCCACAGCATGATGACTTGGATGTCATATGTCAGACAGCATTGGCATGGGAAAAAACAATATAAGAAGATAAATCTTCGTTTACGCAATTTAGTAATTTTTTGATAAAATGCAGAATAATTTTAAGTTTAAGGTAATTACATATGAAAAGTATCATTCTTTCTAGTGTTGTAACAGCATTGTTAGTTTTTAGTGGATGTAGCTCAAAAGAGCCAACAGTTGTTGATGAGCCGGCTCAAGAGCCTGTAAAGCAAGAACAAGCTCAAGAGGTTGATGCTGTTGAAACTGAAACAGTTGCTGAAGACAGTTCTTCTGTAGTCGATGAAAATGCAATGACATCTTCTGATAGCAATGAAGTAAGCATAGCAAGTTTGGAAGAAGATCTTTCAACAGTATATTTTGATTTTGACAAATTTGTTATCCGTGCAGATATGCAAGAAAGAGTAACGACAGATGCTAAAGTTGCAAATGGTCCGGCAAAAAGCTTTAAAGTAAAACTTGAAGGTAATTGTGATGAGTGGGGTAGCGATGAGTACAACTTCGCACTTGGGCTAAAAAGAGCAAATACTGTGAAAAATGCTTTAGTAGCTGAAGGTGTTGATGCCTCTCGTATTACAATGGTGAGCTATGGTGAGAGCAATCCGGTTTGTACTGACAAAACTCAAGAGTGTTGGGCGAAAAATCGTCGCGTAGATTTTAAGCTTCTTCCATAACCATTTTATGAAACGCAGTCTTTTAGTTGTAGTATCTACAACTCTTCTGCCTTTTACACTATGTAGCAGCGAACCTTCTGCGTTCGGTGCAGGTGACTTAAGCAACCCCCAGCCGTATGGTTTAACTTCTAATGAAGAAGTGCTTCTTGAAACAAAGAAAGACCTCCATAAAATTGCCGTTAAAAGTAATAATCAGGCAAACAGAGTTGAATCTTTAAGAGAGCGGATTGATGGCTTGCAGAGCGTAGTTGAGAGCCTCAGTAGAAAATCACATGAAACTAGAGTTGACATAAACAAACTCGTAGAAAAAAATACTCAAGAGCTTCAAACAAGAGATGAGTATGAAAAACGACTCAGTGAAATAACACAACAAAACAGTGAACTTTCTCAAGCAAATGCAGCAAGTATTGAAAAGATCAAGTTAATTATCACTGAAATGTCAAGTGTCGTTGATAATATCAATGCAACATATGTGACAAAAGATGAGTATAATGCTTTAGTTAAAGATGTGAATGATTTTAAAGACTTGGTTGCAAAAGAGTTAAAAAAACTTGCATCTACCGGAAGTGCTTCTGCTGCAAACAAATCTTTTAAAAATATGCCTCTTGGCGATATAGCAACAAAGGCAAAACGCTATTATGATAAAAAGCTTTATACTAAGGCGATAGAGTACTACAGTTATCTTATCGAGAAAAAATACAAACCTGCACGTGCTCACTATATGATAGGGGAGATGAACTACTATAGAAAAAATTATGCCGATGCGATAGCATATTTTAAAAAAAGTGCATCTCTTTACTCTAAAGCGTCTTATATGCCTGTATTGATGCTGCATACGGCTAGAGCGATGCAAAAAACAGGTGACAAAGCAAATGCACAGGCATTTTATAAGGGAATACTCGCTAAGTATCCCGACACAAAATATGCAAAAGAGGCGCAAAAATATCTTGACTTAATGAACAAGTAGCAAGAAATTTTTCAGCCATATCATAGATTGTTATGATAAAATCCAAAAAAATTAAATAAAGGCTTAGTAAATGGCAATAGAAACAAACCAAATAGTATCGATCGAGTATGAAGTTCGCGATGGTGATAAAGTAGTAGACAGTAATGTAGGTGGAGCTCCTCTTGTATTTATGTTTGGAAAAGGTCAAATTATTCCAGGTTTGGAAAACGGCATAACAAACATGGCTATCGGTGAAAAGGGTGACGTTCTTGTGAAAGCTGAAGATGCATATGGTGCTTATAATGCAGATGCAAAACAAGAGGTTCCAAAAGATCAGTTTGCCGGTATAGATCTAGAAGAGGGTATGACTCTTTATGGTCAAGGTGAAGATGGCGGTACTGTGCAGGTAACTGTTAAAGAGATTGGAGAAGAGAATGTTATTATTGATTTTAACCATCCTTTAGCCGGTAAAGATCTTATGTTTACAGTTACAATTAACAATATTAGAGATGCTTCTGCAGAGGAAGCTATGACCGGTATTCCTGCTGAAAATCAAAAAGATGATGATTGTTGCGGTACTGGCGGTGGCAGCGGTTGTGGATGCCACTAACTTTTTAACTGCTTCAGATGCTTCTCGTGAAGCGTTTAAAACAGCAACTCTTTTAAAAACACTCAGCGTCAATTCTCTTATAACCGGAGAAGTTGGTGTTGGTAAGAAGAGCCTTGCTCGTTATATTCTTCCAGATGCACCTATCTTAGATGCATCTGAATTTGATGAAATCTTAACAACTCTTGAAAGTTCAAGAGAGATTATCATTGTCAATTTAGAAAATTCTCCCAATATTACAAGAATCATAGATATCATTAATGCTAAAAATGTCAGGGTTGTAGCAACTGCTAAAAGTTTGTTTTATAATGAGCATATAGATGAGGTTTTTAGCATAAAGTTTGATATACCACCTCTTGCACAAAGACCTGAAGATGTTGGAGCTCTTATGCAAGAGTTTGCCAATGAAGCTTCTTTACTCTTTGGAAGCAATGCAAAGTTTAACATTAAAAATTTTAAACCGGATCTATCGGCCAATGCAAAGTCACTCAAAAGACAAGTGATGATTAACTATCTTTTGCAGGATATAAATGATATAGAGCTCATGGATATTATTGAGAACTACCTGAGTGATAAAATAGGTTTCAATAATGATTATAGAAATTTTTTATATTTATATGAAGTGCCGCTTATCAGAAGTGGCTTGAATAAGTTTAAATCTCAACTGCAACTTGCAGATAAATTGGGACTAAACCGTAACACATTAAGAAAAAAAATAGCAGACAATAAAAAATATTTATAAAGGAATACAATGTCAAAAAAAATAGCGATGATCTTTGCAGGTCAAGGTTCACAAGCCGTTGGAATGGGAAAAGATTTTTATGAAAATTCAGAAGTTGCGCGTGAGATGTTCGTAAAAGCAGGTGAAAGAATAGGTGTGGATTTTAAAGAGCTTATCTTTGAAGAAAATGAGAAGTTATCTCAAACGGCCTATACTCAGCCTGCAATTTTATTGGTGCAAATGGTAGCCTATAAATTATTTCAAGATACACTTCCTACAGATGCAGCTCTTTTTTTAGGGCATTCTCTTGGTGAGTTCTCAGCCCTTTGTGCAAGTGGTGCAATTGATTATGTTGATGCAGTTGAGCTTGTTCATAAGCGTGGGGCATTTATGCAAGAAGCATGTGCATCTATAGATGCGGGTATGATGGCAATCGTAGGTTTGGATGATGAAAGTGTTGAAAAGGTATGTAGTGATGCTCAAGCAGCGGGTAAGAAGGTGTGGCCTGCTAATTATAACCAAGATGGACAGCTTGTTGTTGCAGGGATGAAGGCAGATCTTGCATCTTTAGAGCAAACCTTTAAAGATGCAGGAGCAAAACGAGCACTTCTGCTCAATATGTCCGTAGCAAGTCACTGTGAACTACTCTCACCTGCTCAAGAACCTTTGGCTCAGATCATGCAAAAGGTGATCACTGATAATTTTTCGGCACCTGTTATCTCAAATGTCACTACAAAGCCATATCAAACAAAAGAGGAAGCACTAGAGCTTCTTAAAGAGCAACTTGTGAAACCTGTAAAATATAAACAATCCATAAAAGCAATATCAGATGATGTCGATATCGCCATAGAGTTTGGAAACGGAGTGACTCTTAAAGGTTTAAACAGAAGAATAGCCAAAGATCTTAAAACACTTAATATTTCAGATATGAGCTCACTTGAGAAAGTTGTAGAGGAGTTGAGTAACTAAGATGAAAGTAACACTCTCACAAATAGCACCAAAGCTTAACCGCACAAACCTTGAAGATATCATAGCTATCGTTAAAGAGCATATGGATGAGAGTGATCTTATCATCTTTCCGGAACTTGCACTCAATGGATACCTACTTCAAGATAAGCTTTGTGAAGATGCATGGAGCTTGGATGAGTTGTATGAACTTTGTGAGTTGAGTAAGTATATTGATATAGTTGTCGGTGCTGCTGTGAGGGAGGGGAAAGTTTTTAGAAATTCTGCCCTGTATTTTAGTGAGGGAGCGCTTGTAAATAAACATAACAAAGTCCATCTTCCAAACTATGGAATGTTTGAAGAAGCCCGCTATTTTACGGCAGGAGAAGGCTTTGAAAGCTTTCAGGTCTCAGGTATGAAAATTGCGACTTTGGTGTGTGAAGATCTTTGGAATGCGAACGTACATAAACAACTTTTTGAAGAAAGTCCCGATCTGA
>JALUKO010000073.1 GCA_027056525.1 Helicobacteraceae bacterium
TCAACCTTCTCAAAGAGGTCGATGATGAACTAGCTCGTCAAAACACAGAGATCTTAAATGAAATAGCATCAGCTTCTAAAACAAATATGGTGATTTCTCTTGTAAGCTACACCCTTTTTGCAATCATTATCTTTATCATTATCTTTACTATCAGTAGGGGTGTTAACAGAAGTGTTAGAAGCTCTCTTAAGAAAATCGAATGTGTCTCTTCTGATCTTGACTTAACATGTAACATCATAGTCGAAGGTAAAGATGAGATATCACAGATCTCCCGTGCGATACACACTATGATAAGTGCATTTAAACAAAGCGTTTACAAAGCCAAAGAGGTTTCAGTGACAAGCGCCAAAGAGAGTCATAAACTTACAACGATAGTGGAAGAACTTGCCAACAATACTAAAGAAGCCGATACAAAAATTGACAATATCAACTCTTTGGTTACTGAAATCGGTGAAAGACTTGACACAGTTGAAGAAGCTTCTATTACAGTGACTGAAGATTTAAATAAAACATTTAATGTGCTAGATGATTTCATAAACAAACTTGTAAGTGTTGTTACTTCCATCGAGCAAGGGAGTGAGCACCAACAAGATCTTGTTCAAAAAGTAGCATCATTAACCGAACAGGCTAAAAACATCAAAGAAGTGCTTGAGATCATCTCTGACATAGCAGATCAAACAAACCTTTTAGCGCTTAATGCCGCCATAGAAGCTGCACGTGCCGGTGAGCATGGCCGCGGTTTTGCTGTTGTTGCCGATGAAGTGAGAAAACTTGCTGAGCGCACACAAAAAAGTTTAAGTGAGATCAGTACCAATGTCAATCTGATTACACAAAATGTTGTGGAGATTTCAGAAGAGACCTCAATCACATCAAATAATATGCAAAATATAGCCGATTCTGCACAAAGCCTTATCAGCTCATCAGAGGAGACAAAAGAGAACCTCTCCATAACAACAGACAAATCAAATAATGTAATGCACCAAAGTACCTATATAGCTACAAAAACAAAAGAGCTTATCACCAATATGGAAGAGATTCTCGAAATCTCATCAAAAAATACGGAGCATAGACACCTTGTAGAAAATACAGCGACCACACTTTCACATGATGCGCAAATACTTCAAGATGAACTGAATAAATTTAAAATTTAATGCCTAAACAACTTATAAGTGTAGATAAATCGGCTCTAGAGTATATAAAATCTTCAACACTTCTGTGTGTCGAAGACAACAAGACGACACAGCTTCTCTACAAGTCTATCTTTGAAGATGTTGTAGAACATATTGTATGTGCCGACAACGGGCAAGAGGGGTATGAAAAATATCTGGAGGAAGATGTTGACTTCATCATCACTGATTATGATATGGCTATGTTAAACGGTCTTGAGATGATCGCTCAAATAAGAGAGTACGACAACAATATTCCTATAATCCTCGTCACTGCCATTGAAGACACTGAAGTGATCGTGGAGGCCCTGCGCTTAAACGTCAATAACTTTATAAAAAAACCGATTAAGCCTACAGAAGTCATCGATGCCGTAACAGCTGCTTCAAAAGTTTTAATTGCAAACAGGTACTTGGAAGATCAAAGAAGAAAAAAGATCGAAGAACTTGAAGAAAAAGAAAAATACAGCTCCTACCAAGAGGATCTGGCTTTTAAAAAAGAGCTAAACATTTTAAGAAATGATTTCTATTATCAAATGCTTGAATATAAAAAAGACGGATTAGTCCAATACAACATACTCATAGATTTTCTATACCAACCACTTGATATACTCAGCGGTGATGCTTACTCTGCAAGGATTATTGACAGTAGTACAACTTTTTATCTAATAGTTGATGGGATGGGGAAAGGGATCTCTGCATCACTCAGCTCAATGCTCGTCACCGCCTACATCAACCACCTTATCGATAGGATGAAAAAGGAGCAACGATTTGACTTACATGAAATAATCGATCAATCTATTGAATATTTACGACCTATCCTACTTGATGAGGAAGCGCTTGCAATAGATTTTATCGTTATAGATCATGGGAAAAATTACATGGAGTATGCAAAATTTGCAATGCCTGCTATTTTGATGCAAAACACGAACGATCAAATACTCACACTCAAGTCAAACAACCCTCCACTGAGTAAATATCTACATACTTTTTCAATATCATCTTATGATATATCTACAATAACCAAGTTCTTGTTTTATAGCGATGGGCTTGTGGAGAATGAGACCAAAAACTCCGGCAAACTTTACAATGATTTCATAGAGGAAGATTTTTTACACTCGTTTACAAAAGAGGGATTCAAACAAAAAGTGTTTGAGAGGATCACAGCTCAAGAAGATGATATCACTCTTATTTTTCTTCATAAACTTTTACTTCAAGAAACAAAGATCGCTTCCAAACAGTTTGAGAGCACATTAGCGGGAGTTGATGCAGCCAATGAATGGTACGCAAATGAGTTTGAGCAGATCACACACTCTGCCAAAACAATCTACAATGCAAATATTGTATTTACCGAACTCTTTATGAATGCTTATGAACATGGCAACCTGGGGCTAAGTGCACAAATGAAGCACCAACTTCTAGAAGATGATGTCTACTTTGAAACCTTGGTTGAAAAAGAGAAACTTTGCCATAAACGTATACGTGTAACTATAGATAAGATCACTTATAATGAGCACAATTATATCATTACTCAAATTTCTGATGAGGGAGATGGTTTTGATACGCAAATACTAAGTAATATATTTAGAAATTCACAATCATTTAACGGAAGAGGTGTTTTTGTTTCAAGATCTTCATCTTTAGGGATTTACTATAATTCACAAGGGAATGCTGTGCTGTATCTGCACAAAATATGAAAGAAGTTTAGCAATAGCTAAAGACCAAAAGGTCTTTAAACTTATTTGCTAAGTGCTGCTTTTGATGCTTCTACAACTGCGCTAAACGCTGCTGCATCATTCATCGCCATGTCAGCAAGAATTTTACGATCAAGCTCGATGCCAGATTTGTTAAGACCATTCATAAACGTTGAATAGTTCATGCCGTTAAGACGACAAGCCGCATTGATACGGATGATCCATAGTTTACGGAACTCACGTTTTTTCTGCTTACGATCACGAAACGCATACATAAGTGAGCGTTCAATTTGCTCTTTGGCTTTACGGAAGTGTTTACGGCGACCGCTATAAAAACCTTTTGCTAATTTTAATATCTTTTTGTGTCTTCTTCTACGAACAACACCTGTTTTTACTCTTGGCATTTTTTTCCTTTTTCTTTACCCAGCTACTTTGGTAGTCAGGGTGCCACTGCTTTGGTGGACTTGCCCAGATACTCTGGAGATTGGTTTCATTAACTATGACTAGTTAATCATCGCTTTTACATTCGCTTCATCAACTTTAGCAACCACTTTTGGAGTGTTTTGCTTGCGACGAGTGCTTGCATCTTGTTTTGTTAAGATATGGCTTCTAAACGCTGTACCACGTTTAACAGTACCGTTCTTCTTAACTTTAAAACGCTTTACAGCGCCTTTTACCGATTTCATTTTTGGCATCGATAATCCTTTACGTAAAATTTGGAAATCGGATTATACCTAAATTTTCCTAAATTTTTGCTACAATACTTTTATGAATTCAATTAAACATATACAAAACGCCCTTAAAGAGCTCGATGATGAAGTACAAAAAATCCTTTTAGACTACTCAATACCACTCAATGAAAAAGACAACCTGATGCTTCCGATACTACAACAAAAGAGAGTTTTAACACAAACACTCGAAGATCTAACATACTTAAAAGAGCATCCTCCCAAACCAAACCAACCATGCGGGATCTCAAAATACAGAGAGGATTGATTTAGTACTCATTGAGCGCTTTGATCTTGAGTAAGATATCCTCTTGCTCCTTAAAATCAATATGCACCAAAAACATCTCACTTTGTATGCCGTCGATTTTTTTACTGCTGCTGTAAACCCTGAAACTCTTTACTTCACCCAAATCATCAACACTAAAAACATCCTCTTGCGAAAGTGGGTACTCTTTAAATTTTTTCAGTGACTCAAGTCTGTAAAGTTTTTTATTCTTTACAAGATAAGCGATATAAGGGTTAAAACGTTTATGTACGGAGTTGGCACTCTGAAAAAAAACCACATCCTCTTGCGGATTTTGTTTCCGTATAGAGACGTTCTCATCGAGCTTAAGTGCAAAGTCCAAATATATCACCCGCTTTTTGAGCTGTGTACTCTGCATCACATTGACTTTTGTTTCATAAAAGTTGTTTGTAGTGTTGAGTGAAGCGTAACTTTTGTACAAAAAGATCATCATAATAGAGAGGATACTAATAGAAACAAGTAACTCTATAAGGGTAAAGCCTTTTCTCATTACTGCATCCTTAATCGTATCAGCGAAGTAGAAGCTTCTTGAGTGCTATCTCTTTGCTTGACTTTTAGAATCGTTTTGCCCACTTCAAATGCCATACCTGAAGTGTTTTGCTTGAGCACCCCTTGTTCGTCATATTCATCTACCTGGTTTTCAGTATCTTCATACTCTTGCATATCAATTTTTTCAAGCTCTTGATAGATCACTGCAACCTTTACATTTTTGAGCTCTCTTTTAAGCTTACTCTCAATATCAAAATCTTTGACAAGCGCATCCATACGCACATCTTTTTTCTCAAAGCCATAATCGGGATTGGCTATAAAAAAAGAAGCATACTGATTTACCTGAGCATCTTTGCTAAGTTTGGAAAATATAAAACTACTGTTTCCCTGCATATTCAGAAGTGCTAAAATCACTACAGAGATGATCATAACGGCGACCATAACCTCTATGAGAGTAAAAGCGCCTCTAAAATATGTTCTAGCCATGCCCTAGACCGATACGGATCGCTTCATCAAGAGAGGTCTCACCATCTAAGAGCATAAGCCGTAACTGTGAAGAGATCGTTTTGAGACCATCTTTTTCCAATGCTGTCTTAATGGTATGCTCATCTGTCGTTACTTTAAGAAGATCTTTGACACTGTCATTCATCACCAAAAGCTCCCCGATGGAGCGGCGACCTGCATAACCACTGT
>JALUKO010000074.1 GCA_027056525.1 Helicobacteraceae bacterium
GTTATAAGTATGCGGAGATTATTGATGCGATAGATCAGGGTGAGATCAAAGCACTTTGGATCGTGGCTACAAACCCCCTAGTGAGTTTTGTAAATCAGCAAAAACTGAGAAAAACACTGGCAAAGCTTGACTTGCTTGTGGTTCAGGATGCTTTTTTGGGTGACACGGCACAAATCGCCGATGTTGTGTTTGCTGCTGCGACCTGGGGTGAGAAAGAAGGGGTCTATACTAACTCTGAGCGTCGCTGTAATCGTGCAAACAAAGCGGTAGAACCTATTGGTGAGGCAAAAAGTGATTTTGATATTATTTTAGAGTTTAGTAAATACTTTTATGGTGTCAATGAGTTACTCTTTGCAAACTGGAAGTCACCTGCAGATGCGTTTGAAGAGTGGAAAAAAGTGAGTAAAGGGCAGTTGTGCGACTACAGCGGTATGAGTTATGAACTCATCGAAGAGCTTGGCGGCATACAGTGGCCATGCAACGAAGAGTTTGCACATGGAAGTAAAAGACTCTATACAAAAGATATACCATTTAGAACGAAAGACAAAAAAGCAAATCTTCTGTGTTTGGAGTGGCACCCTATGGCGGAACCTGCAAGTCCTGAGTTTCCGGTGATTTTAAATACAGGGCGTACGGTAGAGCAGTGGCATACTCGCACAAAAACACGCTCTATAGACATACTTGACAACCTTGCACCTGAAGCATGGGTCGATCTAAGTCCAAAAGATGCAGAGAAACTCAAGGTGAAAAGTGGTGACAGAATGGATCTTTCCTCTGCAAGAGGCAGGGTGAAAGATGTGGTTGTACGCGTTACCTCAAGTGTGCGTGAGGGGACTGTTTTTGTGCCATTTCATTTTAATGAACAACTTGTTAATACTCTGACAAATGAAAGCTTCTGTCCAAAAAGTGGTGAGCCAAACTTTAAACAAACTGCGATACAGCTTCACTCACAAGCAGTACCTGAGGGACTTGTCTTACAAGAGAGAGAAGTGAGCGGAGCGATAGCGCATCATGAAGTTCTTTACGAAGGTGTCAGCACGAAAGTTAAACAAAAAGAGAATGCCTAACAAGACTTTACTATCGAAACATCTGCTTTAGTGTTTTGATAGTGGAGCATTTTACAATCCTGCACAAAAATTATCTCCCAGCTTGTTACTATGATATAATGTTTTAAAAGATTATTAAAAAAATCTGCTTTCATTTTTTGTGCTTATAGTATCTTCTGAAGAGTGAAAGAAAAAATAAACTTCTAATGTAAAGATGCTTAATGAAACAGTTGACAGACCTCAAAGCAATACTTCACTCTAAAAGAGCAAATATTTACTATTTGGAATATTGCCGTGTTTTACAAAAAGATGGTCGCGTACTCTATTTAAGTGAAAAGAAAAAAGAGTATCAATATTGGAATATTCCCATAGCAAATACCACATGTTTACTACTTGGTACAGGTACATCCATAACACAGCCGGCTATGAGAATGTTGGCACAGGCAGGTGTATTAGTTGGTTTTACGGGTGCGGGAGGTACACCTCTTTTGATGTCAAACGAGATTGAGTGGTTTACTCCACAAAATGAGTATAGACCTACGGAATATATTCAAGGTTGGATGGGCTTTTGGTTTGATGAGATAAAACGACTTGAGAGTGCAAAACGATTTCAAATTGCACGAATAGAATATATACAAAAAATTTGGTCAAAAGATAAAGAATTAAAACTGGAAGGATTTGATAGCAGTGAATTGCAAAAAGAGTTTCACAAAACTACAGAACAAATCTCTTGTGCACCTAGTGTTGGAAAGCTTTTACAAATTGAAGCTGATCTAACAAAAAAACTTTATAAGTACGTTGCAAAAAAGACTAATCAATCAGGTTTTATCAGAGAACATGCAAGAGCAGAAGATGCTAATGGTTTTTTAGATCATGGAAATTATTTGGCGTATGGCTTAGGGGCTACAACACTTTGGGTTCTTGGTATTCCTCATGGTTTTGCACTCATGCATGGAAAAACAAGACGGGGTGCTTTGGTATTTGATGTGGCTGATTTAGTCAAAGATGCCCTTATTTTGCCATGGGCATTTATTTGTGCGAAAGAGAAACAGAGTGAAAAAGAGTTTCGTTTACAAATTTTACAAACTTTTGTAGAACATAAGGCACTGGATTTTATGTTTAAAGAGGTGCAAAATGCTGCACTATACTACAAAAAGGAAGAAAAATAGTATGATGGTTACTTTTGTATCTCAGTGTCAAAAAAAGGCTTTGAATCGAACACGCAGAGTTTTAGATACTTTTGCAAATCGTATTGGTGATAGCACTTGGCAGACCATAATAACAAGTGAAGGTTTGCAAGCGGTACAGAAGCTACTCAAAAAAACAGCTTCAAAAAATACAGCGATAAGTTGTCACTGGATACGTAGTCGAAGTCGTAGTGAATTGTTGTGGATAGTGGGAAATAGAGAAGTATTCGATGAGAGTGGCGTAGTTGCTGTCAATTATGGAGTAACAAAAAGATTTGTGGGAGAAAAAGAGATAATGGTAGATAAAATTTATGCAAATACAAACGGACAACGCTTAGATCAGCACCTGTTTGGGGTTGGCTATTTGGCGAAAAAATTAGTTGAAAAAATTATACCCAATAATGAGAGTTTTGCAGAGGCTGTTTATATGGCAGGATGTTGGCACGATATAGGAAAAATAGATAGTGGTTTTCAAGAATGGCTTGAAAAAGAGATGAAAAAGCAGAAAAAACATAAAGAGATTGCTGATGACGGTGAGCATATTGATAAAAATACAGGAAAATTTTCTTGGCAAAAATATCCACGCCATAATGAACTTTCTTTGCTCTTTTTTGAACTCTTGAACAGTTTTGATTTTAATAAAGATACAAAAGAGAGAGTAAGACATGCTATCTATTGGCATCATGCCAAACCACTTCGAGATGAAAAAAATGAGATAAAAAACCTTGTTGGGATTTACAATAAAATAGAAAATTTTGAAGCATATTATAAAGACAAAGCAGATGACCTTGAAGCTGTTCTTACTTCTGTTGACGCACTTGCAAGTGAGTATGATGAGTTGCGTGATGTATTCAAAATAACAAAGAGAGAAGTAGAGGGGATTGAAGAAGAACTAGAAGGTGTAAACCTGCCACTGTATAAACGGTATTCTTTAAAAGAAAGTATTGATGGGTATAAGCATAATATAGGCTTTAATGCAAAAAATAATTTAGCACGAACTGCTCTTGTTACTGCTGATAGGTTGATTTCTCAATTAAGGGCAGAGGTATTGGATGAATATATTTCAAATCAAACATTAGAGAGTTTACTTGATGATGCCCTGCACAAAGAGAGAGGATTATCTTCTGCAATTTTAGAGTGTTTAGAAGGGTTTGAAACAAAATATCCAAATAGTATGAGAAATGAAAAGCAAAAAGAGGCTGCCGAAGCACTGAGTGAGGAAGAAGATATTTTTGTAGGTGTTCTAAGAGGTCCTGCCGGATGTGGAAAAACCAAGATTGCATTAGAGTGGGCAAAAAATACACATACAAAAAAAATTTACTGGATTTGTCCTAGGGTACAGGTGTGTGAGGGAATTTATACTGATTTATCTGCTAGTGAATATTTACCAAATACCCATATTGAGATAGTGACGGGGGAGATAAAAAAATCACGCATAAAAGGCAAAGAGATAGAGACAAAAGAGGGGCAAGAATTTTCAGCTGAGATTGTCATCACTACTATAGATCAGATTGTCAATACTATTACAACACATAAACACATAACAACATTTATGGACTTTATGAATGCACATGTGGTTTTTGACGAGTATCATGAATACATCAATATGCAAGGTTTTAATCTACTTTTTGCAGAGTTAGTTGAAGCAAAAAAATTGCAACAGACAGATGAAACGCTACCAAATACTCTGCTTGTATCTGCTACGCCTAATTCTTTATTTATTGAAAAGTTTTTGCGTTTACATGAAGACAATGTGATAAGTATGGAGAGTTTTAATGAACGCAGTTACAAGATAGAGTTTACAGAATATGATGAGGGTGATGATGCGAACAACCCTTTGATGCAAGAGATAAAAACTGATAATACTTTTGTAATTAGCAATACTGCTATTACGGCACAGCGAAGTTTTATAGAGCATCAAAACGATGAAAACGGCATTTTATTTCATTCAAAATTTACTAAAAGTGATAAAGAGTATCTGTTTCAAGAGGTGTATGACTCTTTTAAAAGAGATGGCTCATGTAAATATGATGTACTCCGAAGTGGACCTGTTGTGCAAGCGTCTTTAAACATTACATGTAAAAGAATGATAAGTGAGATGACACATGCAGAAAACTTTTTACAAAGGTTAGGAAGACTCGATCGCTTTGGGGAAAATGATGAGGTAAATGTTTATACTATTGCTATTACTGAAGGTGTGAAACAGGGAAAATCAAAAGATAGAAGCTCTCGTTTTTTAAATGAGTTGGATTCTTTGCAATCTACTAAAGTTTGGTATGAGTTTTTAGAAAACCGTTTAGACAAAGAGAGTTGTACTATACAGCAACTTTATGCTTTTTATGAGAAGTTTTATGAGGATGAAAATACTTGTAGGGGGATAGAAGAAGATTTGGTTAAATCACTTAAAAAAAGTGTAAGCATGATAGAAAAAAATGTACTAGATCCAAAAAGTTTTCCGCAACAGAAAAAAGAGAAAGTACGAGTAAAGATAAAGAAAAATTCTTTGCGAGGGCATAGTGTTTTTGTTCAGATGGCACGAGCAAAAGTTAATGGTATTGATGATATTGTTATTTTAGATGAATATGCTTATGAAAATGTTGATGATGCTATAACTATGGATATATCGATGATAGAGGGAAATGGAAATTCTGATAAAAATTTACTCTCATTCATGGCAAAAAAACATCATAATATAAAAGATGTGAAAAAAGCTTATAAAGATGCACAGATAAAAAATGATGCCAGAGATCCTAATACACCAATTTATGTAAGTTATACACCGGAAGATTTGCAAAAAGTAAACACTAAAGAACATAAATTTGCACAATATTACGCA
>JALUKO010000075.1 GCA_027056525.1 Helicobacteraceae bacterium
CCTCTACGCATACTTCTTCATCCAGTCGGTCAACCTGCTGAACCCGAAGGGTTCGCTTGTCTTCATCACATCGAACTCTTGGCTCGACGTTGACTTCGGAAAAGCTTTGCAGGAATTCTTCCTCCGCTTCACCCACCTGAAGGCTGTGATTGACTACACGAGGAGGAGCTTCGAGCAGGCGGACGTTAATACGGTGATAACCGTCCTCACGAGGAAGCCCAAGGAGCTTTTCAACACCGTTGGGGAGGAGTGCGCCAACTTCATCCTGCTGAAGAGGGGCTTTGAGGGCATTGATTCCAAAGTCGCAAAGAAGCTGCTCGAATGCTACACCGGAAAGGTGAAGGGCGTCGAGGTCTTCGGCGGTGAGGTTTACAGCTACGAGGATGAGGATGTGAGGGTGAGGAGCGTTAAAGCGGTAGAGCTCGCCAAGATGGGAGGCTTCGAGGTCGGGACTAAGAACATGCTCCTCGGGACTTACAACATCTTCGGCGAGTACAAGGGAATGAAGTGGGGCGGGATACTCATCAGGGCTCCAAGGATATTCTACGTGATTCTGGACAAGGGCAAAGGGAAGCTTGTGAGGCTTGGGGAGATTGCTGAGGTCAGGTTTGGTATTAAAACAGGAGCGAATGAGTTTTTCTATCTGGAGCCAATTAAAAATCCGATAGAGTGGCCCGTCTGTCCCGTTTGTGGAAGGGTTCACAAGCCGGGGGAGGGGCTGGTAGCAGTCAGGAATAAAGCTGGATGGGAGGGATACATCGAGGAGGAGTTTTTGTATCCGATTATTACAAGTACTCGTGAGATAAAAACATACATTGTCTTACCGTCAGCTCCGAACAGAATGGTATTCTATTGTCGTGAACAGGAAGCTAACTTAAAGCAATATCCTCATGCACATGCCTATGTAAAATGGGGAGAATCTCAAGGATACAACACAAGACGTAGCGTGAGTGGAAGGTCTTACTGGTGGATCTTACCCATCCAAGAAAAACAGGACTTTATCATACTAAGGTTCAGGGATCAGAGAAACTGGACTCCAATATTGCCAGAAGAGTTCCAAATTTATGCTGGTGACGTTGTATTTGTTGGAGTTTACAAAACTAAATACAAGCCAAAGAAAAAAGTTCTTGATTCAATCTTGAACTCAACGCTTCACATTCTGAGTACAGAGATTTTAGGTAGAACTAACCTTGGTGATGGTTTACTAACAGTGTATGGGCCAGAAATTCAGTTTACCATAGCAGTTGATCCATTTGACTTAACCCCTGAAACAGAAAAGAAACTCATTGAAATCTTTAGAGACATGGGACCACGAGATGTCAAGTCCATCTTCGAGGAGCTCGGCCTTCCAAAGCCCAACCGCGATCTGAGCAACATCAACCCCGAGGACGTCTCCCTCGACAAGGTCATACCGGACAGGCGGGAGCTCGACAGGATCATCTTCGAGGCCCTCGGCCTTACGGAGGAGGAGCAGCTTGAGGTTTACAGGGCTGTTGTTGAGCTCGTGAAGGCGAGGCTGGTGAAGGCGAAGACGTTTTCAAATAAGAAGGGGAAGAGGTGAAGCCCATGCTCAAGGGGTGGGCAAAGCTTATTTTAGGGTTATTAGCGTATTCTCCCCTCTTTGTAATAATCTTGATAAAAAACCTCCCTTTGAAGTGGGGGCTTATTGTTGGCATGGGGGTATTTGTTATTATCTTCCTAATGGCTTGGGCTGTCATGGGTTCTGTGAAAAAGCTAACCGGACAACCAATAGTAGTCAAGATAGACAGAGATATTAATGAACAATATGTTGGTTTTATTGTCACATACATAGTTCCCTTTATTGGAACCATTAAGACCGTGAATGACATAATTTCTATGGGAATTTTAATCGTAGTCATATTTGCCCTGTATTTAACCACATCTCTTTTTGCGGTTAACCCTCTTCTAAAGTTACTCTTTGGATACAATCTCTATTTATGCACAATTAATAATAAAGATGGGATACTCTTATCCAGGGAAAAACTTAATAGAAATGAAGAGTTATTTTTGCAGGCGTATCCACTCGATAAAGGTTCCAATATATTTATCCATCATAAGGGAGGGGTGAGTAAGTATGAACCAAAACCAAATAAGAGTTGATTCAGATGGGAACGATCTGACAAGAATTAATATTTCAGAAATTACCTCTAGATTTCCCGAAATTGAGGAAGGGAAAGTTTTAGTTCCAGGGATGTTTATTATCAAGAGATACCCCAAGCAAGAGGGGGAAAACAAGCAATACAAATATCTCTTTTACCGTGCTGAAATTACAAATGAAGTTCCAGAAAGCTTAGAGGAGATCTTGTTCACATACATTAACTCTCTTTCAAAGTTAGGAACAGAGAGCATCCCTCGGTATCATCCTGATTTAGAAGAGACACCTTGTTATGTTGAATTGTCCCCCTCAGACTTTCCATATTGGTCCTATTTTGTTGAAGCTCTTAGAACTGATTACGAAGAGAAGAGAGTGCCTAAGAACATCGAGAGTAACTTGTGGGGATATTTGTTTTATCTGCGTACTCCAGAGTATGCTATTGGATATGCTAAACGGCTTTCAAAGTCTAAAGTTGTCAAAAAACGTTTCCTAAAAGGTGGTCTTGTCCATAGAGGAACTGTACTTAACTCCATTGAAGAAACCGAAGATGATGGACTGATACTAGCCTTTAATGCCATAGAAACTGCTGAGGGAATTGAGTTTGATAATTCTGCAGACTTTGTGTTCGTTGTGAAGTTTAATGATAGGAACCCCAATAAGGCAGAGTCAGCTTGGGGAATAATCTGGAATAAGGGCGGTTTTGAATCTTTGTTAGATATCTATGAACATCAAAAGCAAAAAGCCCTAGAAGTTCTAAAGCAATGTAATACGCTTCAATCTGTTCTCGCAGATGAAGACCTCCAGAATTTTAAGCAGGCCGTAGAATCTAACAGACAGCTCCATAAAATGCTACTCCACCCTGTGACAAGGCAATACATGAACGAAGCAACCATAGAAGACTTCAAATGGGTAAAAGAAAAGTTCGGCGAGGAGGTTTCATTTGATATTGATGAAGCTACAAACATGATCATACTTCCACCTACTAACTCTAAGGAATACACAAAGGCTGTTAGAGAAGTTTTAGGTGTGATAGGAGCTAGGTTCACAAAAACCCTTAATGATCAACATATTTCAAAGGGGAAACCTGAAGAATTGAGGTGAAGATATGAGGGGTGTTATACCTCTCGATGTGGTATCAGCATCATTAGACGGAATTCTAAAGCATGTGATTTTAGAAAATCCCTCGTTAAGTGAGCCTCAGATTGTTAATGAGTATATTGGTAGAATCCAACGGCATAATAACAAGTACCTAATATGGATCTCGGGGGTTGGATATCATCATCTCCGGATTAGAGCTAAGGTCGTTCACCAAAAGCCTTATGCGCTTTTTGGGTCAAGTAGTGAACCATGTAAGAAATCTCGGGTAGAACTTGGAGACATCCTGTTTGTAGCTAAGTATTATGATAGTGGTAGATTTGGAATGGTTGACCAGATGCGCGTGTCTTTCTTGCAAGCTAAATTAAGCAAAGCTACCAACAATTGGAAAATAAGCGCTCATCAGCAGGAGTTCTCGTTTATCCCCAGTAAGTATCCATTTCACTTTGGAAAAAGCTGGGATCCTCAAAGGAGAATACGAAGAATAACTTCCAAATCTAAATGGCTATTTACGTATTTACTAATGTCTACATCATCCTCATATATCCCCAATCTAACCGCTAGTCCTGAGCTAGTTGAGCTTTGGAGACAAAAACCATGCAAAGATTATACAATCCCGGAGAATTTCTTTGTTCCAGTCTTTTATTCAAAAACACCCACATTTTCGGGTTTTGTATGGTATAACGGATTTGTGGGCGGAAGCTATGCACTCTGGCTTTATAAGTTCCTCAGAAAAAATGGGATTGGTGGATACATCATCAACAATGGCCTGACTTCGAATTCGGAATTGAAAGACCTAGTTAACACAATTTACAGATTTACAGACCTTCAGCCAGATCCCCCAGGTGAATTTGAAGAATACTCTGGGGAAGGAACATTTGGAGTCATTGAGTTCACATTCACTCCAGTAGAAGAAAGAGAACTTAGGAGACTTGAGTGAAGTTCCCTCCCAAAATTGAAGCCATCTCAATAATAACTGGCATGTTGGATGGGGATTCTGATGCACGAACTCGATAAGGCGATATTTGAAGTCCTTACGGGCTCTGGAGGAACATTTGCGGATGGAACCCAAATTCTGCTGCTCGAAGGTTTAAGTGAGGCTTTTGAAAAAGAAAAGCCTGATATAGAAGCGCTCACTGACTATCTCCCTCTAATTGCTCAGGAAATGCGGAAGACCGAAAAAGAGAGAAAGGCTTTCAGCCGGGAGCTCTCTAAAGGGATAGGGAAGTTCAACTCCACCTCTGGACTCATCGTGATAAACCACGCCCTCGCGGTGCTTCAAAAAAGCCGCCAGACACGAGTTTAAAGAGTTCTCTCAGAAGTTCAATGAATGCCGATTTGGTTAATTTCAGATAGGTTCTTCCACTGTAATCCTCTTAACGCTTTTCCAATGCAACCCCTTTCCTCAGGCGGCCAGAGCGTTAATCGAGTTTAAAAGGTGTAAAACAGGTCGGCCCCTTTCAGGATTGTGAAGGCCTCGTACTTAACCCCCCAAAGCTCAAGAAACTCCCTGAAGCGGTAAGTGTGCTGGATGGGCACTACTATCACCCATGCACCCCACTGTTCACCGTTGAGTTCCTTCAGCAGGCCGCTTTTCATATCCCTCCCCTTCAGCGCGTACTGAAAGCGCACCCGCTCTTTTCTTGGAAGGCCGTTCAGAGTGAAGTGGAAGAGGGTGTAGGCCTTCCCGTTCATGAGCTCTGCGAGGTTTTTACCGTGGCGGAGGGAGTACCCTTCTATCAACACCCCCAGGCTCGCGAGGTTGTTGGGGTCGAAGAGCTCTTCGAGGCTCATAGCCCTAACGTCGAGTTTTTCCCGGGGGATTATTGCGGAGAGGGCCCC
>JALUKO010000076.1 GCA_027056525.1 Helicobacteraceae bacterium
GCAAGCAGCATTAGTGTCATAAGCTTATAGTTGTAAAGATTTTTTCTCTCAAAAACAAGTGTGTACAAAAGGATAAGTGCAAAAAATGAGAACTCCAGTGCATAACTCTCAGGATACCACCATCTGTAAAACAAAATCTCCAGAGCTGTGATAAGCAGATATTTATCCTCACGGGTTCGCATTGCCCAAATAACAGACCACAGTAAAAAAGTCGGAAGGACTATGTTTAACATATCGGTATCATAGTAGCCGATCATTGTTCTGTTGTAGTAACTCCATGCTACAGAGGCTACAAGTGCTGCTATAAAACCCATCTCAAGATTGTTAAAACTTCTACCGATGAGAACTAGAGGTATAACGATCAATGAGCTTAAAAATACAGGCATAAACAAGATAATACTCTCAAACGAAAAAGGCAATATTTTTGCAAAAATCGCGGTAAGCTGTGCCGTAGAGCTTTGTATTTTGGAGAGATCATTTGGCTGTGACACACCACTGAGTATATCTCGTGCTCCCTCCGCCCAGGCATAACCGTCATTTGTATTGATCATAAACTGTCCATTAAAATAGAACTGATCATAACCCGAGAACTGATAGAACCATATCATCCGAATGGCGACTGAAAATAAAAATGCAATGAAGATATACGTTATCGTAAGTTTTGTCTGTGCTGTTGTGTTATTCAATTTTTCACCTTCAATAGTTGTTTGTAGTATTGTATTTTTTCTTTGTAAAGTTTAATCTCTGAGATTTTATCATATTTTAGAGCCCCTTTAAGAAGCAAATCATACTTAGAGACTAAATGATTTAAAATATCCGTATGATACTTCTCACACGATCCAACAAGCTTCTGCAAACTCTGCACACGAAACCTGTCCATCCCCCAATATTTATAACTGAGCTGATCATCTGCTCCCCCATGTTTGTTGATGAGTTTTTTATCTACAAATGCCATCTCATGCTTAGAGGCTATTCTCAGCCACAAATCATAGTCTTCACAAACTTCTAAAGACTCATCAAATAACCCCACGTTAAAAAGAAGCTCTTTAGCGATCAGTACAGATGAGGGTGCAATGTTACAATAGGAGATATTTTCTAAAAAAGCATCTTTGCCGATTTTTTGAAATTTTTTTGGAATCTTCACTTCTGCACCATTACGTATCCAGCGCTCATCAGTATAACTCACAAGTATATTTGCATGATTTTTATGAAACAGCACCTGCTCTTGCAGTTTTTCTTTGTGCCATTCATCATCCGAGTCCAAAAATGCTATCCAATCAGAAGCGCCATGGAGAACTCCAAGGTTTCTTGCACTTGATACCCCGGAATTTTCTTGGTAGATATAGTGTACTTCTGGAAAATCTTTTACTATTTGAGAAGTCTCATCCAAGGAGCCATCATCAACAACTATGACCTCTTTTGGTAGATATGTTTGTGCATAAACAGAGTTGAGTGCCCTTTGCAAGGGCTTATAACGGTTATATGTAGGAATCACAACCGTTATATCCATAAAGTTAGTAAACCTTTAGTTCGTTATAGACACTGTCTCGCTCAACAGGGATAAAGCCACTATTTTTAATAAGTGCGGTAAACTCCTCTAAGTTCACACCCTTTGCACTTTGAGCTCCCGCTGCTGAATTTATCGATTCTTTCTCGATGGTTCCATCAAGATCATTCGCACCAAACTCCTGAGCAACCAAAGCAAGGTTCACCGTTGATGTCACCCAGTATGCCTTTAGATTCGCTACATTATCCAAAACGATACGACTGATCGCCATAGTTTTGAGTATTTCGTTTGCGGTAATTGCTTCTTTGACATTGAGATAATTATTTTCAGTTTGATACACAAGGGGAATAAAACAATTAAAACCGCCTGTTTTATCTTGAAGATCCCGTATGCGCATCATATGATCTATGCGATGCTCTCTTTTTTCAACATGACCAAAAAGCATAGTAACATTGGACTTTTTGCCACGTTTATGCCATTTTTCATGTATCTCGAGCCATTGCTTGGAAGTGACTTTACCTTTACAGATATACTCTCTAACCTCTTCATCAAAGATCTCAGCACCGCCGCCTGGCATTGAGTCCACACCGTTTTGTATCATCAACTCAATGATCTCGTCATGCGTTTTGCCATATTCTTCTGCGAGAAAATGAAGCTCTGCCGCTGTGAGTGCTTTGATATGCATATGAGGGTATGCGGTTTTAATCTTTTTAAATATTTCCAGATACCATTCAAGTCCCGTATTTGGGTTGTGAGCTGAGACGATATGCACCTCTTTGGCACCACGAGAGTCTATATCTTTTACAATCTCTAAAATCTCATCATGTGTCATAGTATATTGGTTCGGATTTTTACGTGTTGCAGAATATGCACAGAACTTACACACATCTTTACAAACATTTGTGGGGTTGATATGGCGATTTATATTGAAGTATGTTTTCTTTCCGTGAAGTGCCTGACGCTTTGCATCAGCGAGCTGTGCAAGTTCAAAAAAATCGATATCATACAGGCTCAGAGCCTCTTGAAAATTGATACGTTCTCCTGAGAGTATTTTGTCTTTTAAATTCATCATATACCTTATTTCTGTTGAGGCGAATTATATCCAATTTATACTATAATGTTAAAAAATTTTAGGATCAACTTTTGGACTTACTACTGCAAATAGAAGATATCATAGATGAAAACGGCTCAGACTTTGAACTCTCCAAACTTTTTAAAGCTTATATCAACGAGTACAAGAGCTCCCTCCATACACTTTTTGAACAAAGCCAAGGAAAAGACTTCCTTGTAAAACATACCAAAAAACTTGATTCTATTATCTCTTTGATGTATAAAACAGTGCTTCGCCGTATTTTTGGCAACTATATGCCCATGCGAAGTTCAATCCCGATATCTATCGTAGCTCTTGGAAGTTACGGACGAGAACAGCTCTGTGTTCACAGCGATATAGATCTGCTGATAGTCTATGAAAAAGTAGATGGCTATAACACCGATCTGATCATCGAAAAACTTCTCTATCTGGCATGGGATGCAGGTCTTAAACTCGGGCATAGGGTACATGAAGTCAATGATCTCTTTCAAGCCAGCACAGAAGATATAACCATCAGAACCTCCCTTATGGAATCACGACTTATTGTCGGCTCCCCGTTTGTATGGCATGCAACCCAAAAAGAGCTTAACAAAATTCGTCTATACAAACAAAAAGAGTTTATACTTGCCAAGATAGAAGAAGCGCAGATAAGACGCAAGAAGTATCCCACATCGATGCAACCTAACATAAAAGAGAGTGTCGGCGGACTCCGTGACTCACAACTTATTTTTTGGATAGCACAAACCATTTATGGTGTTTCAAGACTTAAAGACCTTTCAGAAGTGGTATTTTCCGATGAGGAGTACAAGGACTACCGCATAGCACTAGAGCTACTCTTTCGTGTCAGAAGTGCCCTGCATCTTATTACCAATAAACAAGAGGACAAACTTCTTTTGGAACATATGCCACAGGTCACTGCCATGCTGGGCTTTACAAATGAGAAAAAGATGGTTACAAAAGTTTTGGAAGCTCAATGGAGAATCAATAACTTTACACAGATTTTTGTCAAAAAAATGGTTCGCCCATACATAACAGATAAGAGCTATATCGCTAAGTTTAAAAAGCACAGAATCACCAAAGGCTTTTACGAGCTTGATAACAGACTCTATGCCTCATATAACCTTAGCATCCAGCCAATTGATCAACTGCTGGAACTTTTAGTTGCTCTGCCGGACAAGGACTACCACTTTGATGCCGGATTTTTAAATCAGTTCACATATACTGAAATCACCCATCCTTTCGATCAAAAAATATATATGCTATATAAAGAGCTTTTTTTAAAAAAACATATGTACTGCTTTTTAAAACTTTTCTATGATGCCGGGATACTTCATAAACTTTTTGCAAACTTCAGAAAAGTGCTGCATCTTCCACAGTTTGACGGCTATCATCACTACCCGGTAGATATTCATTCTATTAAATGTGTTGAAGCACTTGAAAATATCCATGACCCTTTTGTCCAAAAACTCTATGATGAACTTGATAATGATGAAAAACTTTTACTCAAAATCGCTGTATTGTTTCATGACACCGGCAAGGGTCGCAAACAAGACCACAGTGAAGTGGGAGCAAAACTGATACTACCTTTTGCCAAACATTTAAAACTCAAAGAGGAGTGTACACAAAGAGCTGTCGTTCTGATAAAACACCATATTTTGATGAGCAATGTAGCTTTTAAGGAAAATATACACAATGAAAAAACTCTCTATAAATTTATGTCAAAAATCAAAGATACCAAAAATCTCAAGCTTCTGTATATCTTGACATATGCTGATATCAATGGTGTAGGTAAAGATACTTTTAACTCTTTTAGAGCAAAGCTTCTTTATGATCTTTACAGTAGTGCCTTGGAGATCTCAGAAAACAACGATCGTATCACAGATGCTGCAAAACGCCTAAACATTGAAAAAAGGGTGAAAAACAATCCTGCATTTAAAACACTTCCAAAACTTTTACAAACAAAACTCTTAAGAATAGAGTCTAACCTGTTCTTTTTTAAACATACCCCGATTGATATCATCAATATTACGAAAAAAGCAAAAGAGACACAGGCATACACATACAGTATCAGTGCACACAACTCTTTAACTATAGAGATTTACAGAAGAATCCCTCTCAATATTGGTTATCTTCTGGCAACCCTTTCACACCTCGATGTAGGTTCTATGGAGATTTTTACCCTCTTTGATGATGTAAAGTATTTTAAAATCGAGTTCATTAAGAACATAGATGAGGATGAGCTTACAGAGATAGAACATATCATAGAGCGTGCTTTTGATATGTCCATAGAGGTCAAGCTTCAAAAGATCATCATAACACGAGATGAGATCAACATAGATTGTGATCATTCCCTTACTCATGCAGAGATCAATATAAACACAAGCAATCAACGGGGACTACTGGCTTATGTTATGAACTGCTTTGAAGAATTA
>JALUKO010000077.1 GCA_027056525.1 Helicobacteraceae bacterium
CTTAATTCCTCAATATCTACACTTTTGAGGGCTTCAAATGTTCCAAAATGGTTGAGTAGTTTTTTCACTTTTGCTTCTGAGATACCTTTTAAATTTAAAAGTTTGCTCTCCTGATCACGTTTGAGTTTTGTTTTTTTATGAAAAGTGATGGCACTTCTGTGTGCTTCATCTCTGAGGTTTTGTACCCACTGGAGTCTTTTGTCACTGCTTTTGAGTTTAAAACTCTCCTTTAGGGTGTGAACAATATCGTTTGCCTTCCCTTTTGCACGGTGTGCTTTGGCATCGATTTTTTCTTTTGAGATTGCGATCACGTCGATAAACACGCCATGTGAGCTTACAATGTCGTGAGCAAGTTTGAGAAGTGTAGTTCCTCCATCTATGATCCAAAGATCAGGAGGGGAATTCTTTGAAAAGCTCTCTACGCGTCTGCTAAGGGTTTCTCTCATTTGGGCATATTCATCTTTAGCTTGTAGATGGTAGGTTCTGTAACTTTTTTTATCGAATTTTGCATCTTCATACACAACCATAGCGCCAACAGTTGCCATACCGCTCATATGGGAGTTGTCAAAAATCTCAACACGGTTTGGCATACGCTGAAGTTTGAAAAGCTCCTGCATCTCCTCTAGGAGTTTTGTCTCATCTTTGTGGGTATCTTGTTTGAGAAGCTCTTGAGCATTGAGCAAAGCAAGCTCAATCAGCTGCTTCTTATTTCCCCGTTTTGGAATTTTGATCTGTACTTTTTTTTCAAAAACCTTCGTGAGATGTTTTTCTATGATCTTTAAGCCGTCAAACTCACAAGCAACTAATATGGGGGCAATTATGGGGGGTTTCTCATGTGCATAAAATTCTAAAAGTACTCTTTGGTAGAGTTCACTTTCATCATACCCTTCATTAAGCGGAATAAAATCGTGTGAAGAGGAGATGATCTTTCCGTGACGCATAAATATTCTAACCACAACAGCCCTTGATGCTCTGTTTTTGATAACAAAGATATCGTAGTTTTCACCACTTGCAAAGTCGATCTCACTTTTTATCTGTGAACGTGAGATCCTCTCTATTCTGTCTCGTAGTTCACTTGCTTCTTCAAAACGTAGGTTCTCTGCATAAAAATGCATTTTTTCTTCAAGTTTTTTTATGAGGAGTGTTTTATTTTGTATCAGTTGTTCTGCGAGTTTAAGTTCTTTTCTATACTCTTCATCTTTGATGGGAAGCTCACAAGGTCCGAGACATTTTTGAATCTGATAGTACAGACAAAGTTTTTTCGATGCAAGTGAACCTTTTTTTTGTACCAATTTACATATCTCATAGATAGAATCAAGTATATCCCTTGCACCGACGGAGTAGGGTCCGTAGTAGGTGATCTGTGATGATTTGGCAATGATCTTTCTGGTGATCTCAAAGCGTGGATACTTCTGAGCATTGTCCACATATATATAAGGGTAGGTTTTATCATCACGAAGCAAAATATTATATTTGGGATGGAGTTGCTTGATAAGTGAGTTTTCAAGTATAAGTGCATCGTGTTCTGAGTTAACCACTATGTAGTTCATAGAGCAGGTTTCGTTGATCATCTTTGTAATACGCCCAGAGAGATTCGTATTTGCTCTGAGATGAGGTGTAAAATGAAAGTAACTTTTGACTCTGTTTGCGAGGTTTTTTGCCTTGCCTATATACAGCAGTCGTCCGTTGGTGTCGAAGTACTGGTAAATTCCTGCAGAATCAGGCAGTTGTTTTATGGTTTCTTCTAGTGTCATTGTTTAGCTTTTATAATGTTTTGAATAGAGGCTATAAGTGCTTTGAGTTTGTGTTCATGAACCTCGTTTTGAAACTCTCCGGAGGATCTTTCAGGGTAGGTTTCGATTTTGCGTGAGAGTTGTTTGGGTTGTGCTTGAGGCGTATGTGTCACAAAAGCTTTAATGTCAGTGATGTTAATATCCCTACATTCATCAGGTGTGACATACTTTAAAGCACTTTTAATACTTTGTATATTATTATCAAACTCTTGTTTGCCTGCAGGATGGTTGAGTACAAAGAACAACACATCGTTCTTAAAGTAGGCAAATTTTATCATCTTAGCAAGAGCAGGAGTAAATATGGACTCTATTTTTTTTATGCATTTATATTTACTCAGCTTTGAAAATTGAGGCTTTTTTTGAATAGAACTAATAATCTGACTGGCATTTTTCATCTGGCAATTATAGCGATGTTTTTGTTAAGTTTACATGGTTGTGGCTATAAAAAAGCTCCATATTATTTAGATGAAACACCTCATGAAGATGATATTGTAAAATTTATAGTGATACCGAGTATAGAAAATAATGAAACAGTTGATAAAAAATAATGCGTTATGATGTAGTAATAATAGGAGCAGGGGTCGCAGGACTTTATGCCGCTATGCATTTGCCACGCGATAAAAAAGTGCTTATCATCAATAAGCGTGAAACATTTAAGTGTAATAGTTTTTATGCACAAGGGGGTGTCGCCCTTGCTGTTGATGAGCACGATGTTCCTGTGCATGTGAGTGATACGCTCGAAGCGGGAGCCGGACTTTGTGATGAAGATGCGGTGGATGTTTTAAGTAAAAATTCCAGAAAAGTGATAGATGAACTGATCGAGCGCGGTTTTGAGTTTGACCGTGACAGTGAGGGTGAGCTGCTTTATACCAAAGAGGCAGCCCATTCGCGTGAACGTATTTTACATGCAGGTGGCGATGCAACCGGTAGGTATATGCATTATTTCTTACTCAAACAAAACCCACACCCCATGCTTACAAACGCACGTGTAGTGGATCTGCTTATCAAAGATGGAGAGTGTTACGGTGTTACCGTACTCGATCACAGAGAGTGCAGAAACATCTATGCAAAAGATGTTATTATCGCCTCGGGAGGGGTTGGCTCACTCTTTGAGTATCATACAAATGCCCCCTGTATAAGTGCTGATATGCAAGGACTTTGTGTGCTAAAAGGGATTGAGCTTGAACGTATGGAGATGATGCAGTTTCATCCAACTGTTTTTGTTAACAGTGACAATGCCCAAAAACTCCTACTTACAGAAGCACTTCGTGGTGAGGGTGCTACCATAGAAGATGAAAGCGGAAGAAGATTTTTGTTTGATTATGATGAGCGGGGAGAGCTTGCGTCACGTGATATCGTAAGCAAATCTATCTATGATCATAAAAAAAAGACGGGAATGAAAGTGTATCTCTCTTTTAAAAATTTTGATTATGTGTATTTTACGCAACGCTTCCCAAATATATATAAAAATTTAAAGCTTCTGGGTTTTGATGTTCCAAATGAGAGAGTTCCCATATCACCGGCATTTCATTATGCCATAGGTGGGATCAAAACCGATCTTAACGCTGCCGTACCAAATGTAAAGTCTTTGTATGCGGTTGGGGAGGTTGCTTCTACACAGGTGCATGGTGCCAACAGACTTGCATCGAACTCACTTTTGGAAGGTTTGGTTTTTGCTCTACGTGCGGTTGAGAGGATCTTGGAAGATGATGAAAAAAACAAAGAGTTTGTAGAGTTTGAGATCACCGATGAAGTGATGAGCCTCAAAGAAGATAAAGCCAAAAAGAACCTTTTACGCAAAATAATGTGGGAAAATGTCTCAATTGTTAGGACAAAAGAGGGGTTAAATGATGCTTTATCACAAATTAATGTCATTTTTAAAGAAAATATTGGTAGACTATTGAAATTTCGTTTATTGACCGCAAGAGAGATTGTTCAAGCAGCATTGGCTCGAGAAGAATCGATAGGTGTTCATTACATAAAAAAGGAAAATGATGATTAAGTTATTACTTTTAATGCTTGGCTTTAGCTTTGCGTTTGCAAGTTCAGGGGCAGAGGCAGCCGAAGTGCTTCCAGATTTGACATTTACATGGGTGGGGATCCTTTCATTTATCGTATTTGTTGTGGGGTATTATTTTATCGCTACAGAGGAGCGGTATGAGATAAACAAGGCAAAGCCGGCACTTTTTACCGGTACATTTATGTTCGTACTTATTGGGATCTACTATGCGATCAACGGACTCGATCCCGCACCTTTACATAATGAGTTAGAGCATCTTATTTTAGAGATTGCGGAGATCTTTTTCTTCTTAATGGTTGCAATGACATATATTGAAACACTTATAGAGCGTGGTGTGTTTGATCTGATGAAGTTTAAATTGGTCTCAAAAGGGTATTCGTATAAGAAACTTTTTTGGCTGACGGGTCTTTTGGCATTTTTTATCTCACCAGTTGCTGATAACCTGACTACGGCACTTATCCTCTCAACGGTTTTATTTACGATCGATAAAAAAAATCTCTCTTTCTTAGTTCCTGGAGCTATCAACATAGTTGTGGCGGCAAATGCCGGTGGTGCATGGTCTCCGTTTGGGGATATCACTACACTGATGGCATGGACTGCAAATAAAGGAACATTTGTAGATTTCTTGTTTTTATTTCCGGCTTCCATACTTGGATGGGGTGTGACAGCCTTCTTGCTCTCAAGATATGTTCCTGATGGGGAGCCGGCATTTGATGCCTCTACAGAGAAAAAACCGGTGGTTCTTGATGGTGGAATGGGTGTAGCATATTTAGGTGTGGGAACCATTGCCATGGCTGTTCTTGGGCATCAGTTTTTTCATTTTCCTGCTATGTGGGGTATGATGTTTGGACTTGCTATTTTGAAACTTTACTCTTATACTTTAAAAAGAAAAGGACGCAACGCCTTTAATATTTTTATTAATATGGAAAAAGTTGAAAATGATACGCTTCTTTTCTTCTTTGGTATTCTCTCGGCAGTTGGCGCACTTCACTATTTGGGCTTTTTAAACTATATTCACGATCTTTATGGAGCAGTTGGACCTACCGCGGCAAATGTTGGAGTAGGTTTTCTTTCTGCTATCGTTGATAATGTTCCTGTAATGAGTGCTATTTTAAAATCATCTCCTGAGATGGATTTGGCGCAATGGATGCTTGTGACACTCACAGCAGGTGTAGGTGGTTCTCTTATTAGTTTTGGTTCTGCTGCAGGTGT
>JALUKO010000078.1 GCA_027056525.1 Helicobacteraceae bacterium
GTAGAAAAATGATGAAAAAAAATCTTATCTTATTACTCACTTTTTGCTCCATTTTATCAGCTCAAAAGCTTGATGGAAAAAAAGTTTTTGAAACATATTGTTGGGGGTGTCATCACCAGAGCGCGGTTGCTTTTGGACCGCCTTTTACTGAGATCGCTTCCAAAAGAAGTTTTGATGAGATCAAAGCTTATGTAATAGAACCAAAAGCTATGTATAAATCTTTTGGTTACAAACGCAGTGTTATGACACAACTTCATCTTAATGATGATGAACTTGATGCTATAGCACACTATATTCTTTCCTATAAAGGCAAATAATGTTTAGACTCACAAATCTGATCTCTTCAGTTGTTGAAAATAAGCCTGAAAGAAATCTCGATGGTGCCATAGCCATTTGGAACTTCACAAACAGATGTAATCTTTCATGCCTACATTGCTACTCTAAATCTACACTCGATGAAGTAGATACGCTCACAACTGAACAAATAAAAAAAACAATTTTACAAATGAAAGATAATGGTATAAAATTCATTATATTTTCCGGTGGTGAGCCCTTAACAAGAAAAGATCTCTTTGAAATAGCTGATTTTTGTAAAGAGAACAAAATCATAACATACCTCTCAAGCAACGGACTCTATTTTACCTCTGCAAATGTTCAAAAAATAGTAGATAGTTTTAACTATGTCGGCATCAGTATAGATGGAGATGAACAAACACATGATTACTTCAGAGGTCTTAAAGGCGCTTTTAAAGAAACACTTAAGGCTGTTCAACTGGCAAATAGTACCGGTGCGAAAGTTGGCATACGATTTACCATTACAAAAGATACACTCGGTTCTTTAGAGTATATTTTTGATCTTGTTGAAAAAGAAAATATTCCAAAAATCTATATCTCACATCTTGTATATTCAGGCCGTGGTCTTGAGAACCTTAAAATGGATTTGACAAAAGAGCAAAGAAGAACTTCTGTTGAATATATCCTCAACAAAGCATTTGAGTACTACAGAACGGGCAGAGAGATAGAGATCGTTACGGGCAATATGGAGATGGATGCTGTTTTATTTCTCAATAAGTTTGCACAAGAATACCCTGATCTTCGAGAAACAATGAGAAAGCGACTCACTAAGTGGGGAGGAAACTCTGCAGGGCGCAAGCTTCTTAACATCAATTCAGAAGGTGAAGTTCGTCCCGATCCGTTTTTTCCAAAAATCATTGGAAATATACTGCATCAAGACTTTGGTGATATTTGGAAAAAAGGTGAACTGCTTGAAAAACTCAGAGAACATCCACGACATATAAGTGGTATGTGTGCAACATGTAAGCAGATCGATATCTGTAACGGTGGAAGCCGTGCTCGTGCTTATGCTATCAGTGGTGATCTCTGGAATGAAGATCCATCATGTTATTTAACTCAAAAAGAAAGAGAGATCAACTATGTTGAATAAATTATTACTCAGTACTACCCTCGCACTAAGTTTTTATGTGCATCTGCAAGCAAGTGAAAAAATCTTTGTTGTTGAGAGAGAAAGTCAATCCTTGGCTGTTATAGAAAAAAATATACCTCGATCACATATGAAGCATATGCACAATATGAACCATGGGGTTGTCAAGTTTGACGGTAAGGACGGCTACGTTATCAGTCGTGACGGTTACGTCATAAAGTTTGACCCTGAACAGGAAAAAATACTTAATGAGTACAAAACAAGCAACAGTGCTATCGGCTTTGTCATAGGAAAGAATTACGTAGCTGTTGCCAACTACGATGATAAAAGTGTAGATATTTTAGATAGAGATCTTAAACCACTTAAAAAATTTGTTACCGGTTCCAAAAATGTAGGTATCAAAATATATAAAGATTACCTTGTTTTTTCCCAGATGGATAACGATAAGATCACAGTGCTTAAAGATAAAAATCATGGAAAGGGAAAACCTGATTTTGTAGTATACAAAGAGTTTGAAGATGTCGGTGTCATGCCCTTTGATGCAATGATCAAAGACAACAACTTTATAACAGGTTTTTTTCAAAGTCCATTTTTCGGTGTTGTTGATCTTGATACTATGAAATACAAAAAGATCAATATACTTCTAGGAGATAGAAAACCTGTTTTAAAAGTTCCACACTTTGGTTTTTGGAGTATTAGTGATGGAAATGTTTTTATTCCCGCTGTTGGAGACAATAAGGTCTTGGTATATACACCCGATTTTAAATTTGTAAAAAACATAGAGACTGAAGGTTTACCTGTATTTACATCACTTTCACCGGATAAAAAATATTTAGCTGTTACATTTAGCGGCAAAAAATTCCCGGTGATTCAGATCATAGACACGAAAACACTCAAAATAATCAAACGTTTTGAATTTGATGGCAAAGTACTTCATGTGCGATGGTCAAAAGAGAAACCAAAACTCTATATATCTGTCAACGACACAAATAAAGTCGCAGTGATCAATACCAAAGGATGGTGGCTAAGCCATGAAATATTTACTATAAAAAAACCATCGGGTATATTTATATATGAAGGGGCAGAGTGATGGGTAAAGTATATTTAACAGGAGCAGGACCCGGAGACATAGAACTGTTGACACTTAAGGCCTTACGTGTTGTTAAAGAGGCTGATGTGATCATATATGACCGTCTTGCAAACCCTGAGATACTTAAGATGGCAAAAGATGGCTGCTCTTTTGTTTATGTTGGCAAAGAAGATGGCAAACATATTATCCCACAGGATGAGATCAATGAGATCATCTACCAAAATGCTCTTAAACACAATACTGTCGTTCGACTCAAAGGGGGTGACCCTTTTGTATTTGGAAGAGGTGGAGAAGAGGGAGCTTATCTTTATGAAAGAAACATACAATTTGAGATCATTCCCGGTATCACTTCTGCTATCAGCGCTCCTGCATATGCTGGAATACCGGTAACGCATAGAGGCGTAGCAGTCTCCTTTCGTGTAGTAACAGGACATGAGTCACCAAACAAAGAGACCTCTCAGATTCCATGGGAGAATTTCAAAACCGATGACACGATCATTTTTTTAATGGGTCTTCATAATCTTGATAAAATAACAAAAAAACTTATGGAAGTTGGAAAGCCGGCAAACTACCCCTGTGCAGTAATATCAAAAGGGACAACAAAAGATCAGCAGGTGGTTATTGGTACACTTGAAGATATAGTACAAAAAGCCGATGGAATTCCCACCCCTGCTTTGATAGTGGTGGGACAAGTCGTAAAACTAAGAGAGCAACTCAATTGGTTCAACTCTTAATCTTATTCTTAGGAGGAAAAACTTTAACTTAATAAAGTCATGGAATTGTAGTGAATTCTCTATAAACAAAGCTTAAATATCTAGGTTGTAATTTATTTTTTATTATATAAACTATTATGTGGATGGTTTGCTTTACTTGAGAGACCTGTTTTAACTTTTTTCTCTGAATATTTTACAACATTCTTTTTACTATCATCACTACGCTTGTCATAGTGAACAGTTGTAGCAGATGCCACAGACGCAATTACTAACAATATGCTAAAAATTTTTTTCAACATCGATTCCTTATTTTAAAGTTGCGGAATTATATTGACTTCTACAAAAATTTTTCTTGATATATATCAATAAATCATAAGTTTTTTTTATATTAAAACAGTGCATAATTATAAACTTTACTCATAATCTTTCAGTTTATATTTATCCCATAACTCTTTTGCCTGTAAACTTCCATTGTCTATCGCTTTTTTTGCCCAATACTTAGCTTTTGAAAAATTTTCTTCTATTGTATATATCTCTGCTAAGAGTGGATAGGCACTGGCATCCCCATCTTTTGCATTTTTCTCCAGCCACAATTTTGCCTTGTCAAACTTCACAATTTGCATATAAACACGCCCAATATTTGCTGCCGCTCTTTGATGCCCTTGTAGTGCGGCATTTTCGAGAAGTTGCGCCGCTTTTTTAATATTTTGCGTCACTCCATCTCCGTTATAGTACATCAGAGCCAAATTGTACTGAGCATCGGCATAGTTTTGCTCAGCAGCTTTTTGCAACCACTTCAGTGCCTTTAAAATATCTTTGTTTACATTATGGCCACTCAAATACATCATCCCAAGATCATACTGTGCTCTTGCATCAAGATTGTTTGCAGCCTTTTGTAGCCACTTTAAGCCCTTCTCTTTATCCAGAGACACACCAAGAGCATTAAAGTACAAATAACTGACAGCATTCTGTGCTGTTGTATTGTTTTCTTTTGCCTTTTGCATATATAATTCAAATGCTTTTTTATACTCTTTCTTCTTAAAAGCTTCAAGAGGACTCTCAGAAGCATACAAACAAGAGCTTACGATCAAGATAGCAAAAATCAGAATTTTATACATAATCTTCACCTCTTTTATGCAAAATGTAAAAAGAGCGAAAGAGCCAATGCTCCCGCAAATGTAACAACAATTACAACTGCACGTTTGTGCTTCTCTTGAATATTATAATGTGCTTCCAAGTACTCACCCAACTTAATTCCAGGAAAAATTGTGAAAATAAACATGGGAAAAGTCATGACTAATACTATAAGAATATCATGTGATGTCATAAAATTCCTCTCCTTAAAAATATCTTTAGAATTATTATTATATCATATATGGAATATTTTTTTCTTTTATAGCTAAGAAAGAAAAATAAAAGGATTCATATGAAAAGAATAGTCACATTAAGCATCGCGTCACTTCTTAGTACTTTTGTACTTGCCGGTTGTATGGGAGACTCTCCTTCAGCTTCTCATGACAAGGAGAATGATGTAAAGTATCAGGATAGAGTTTTTATAGACAAGAACCTCAAG
The DNA here is from genome assembly GCA_027056525.1 of Helicobacteraceae bacterium. Taxonomy (GTDB): domain Bacteria; phylum Campylobacterota; class Campylobacteria; order Campylobacterales; family Sulfurimonadaceae; genus Sulfurimonas. Next base: position 4,818 of record JALUKO010000078.1, read on the forward strand.
CTTGAGAGTGTAAGATACACGATAAAAAATACAGGTCAAAGACTCGGTTGGATCATGACCGATTTTAAATCTAACTCCATTATTGCTGAAAATGTTGATAATAATACAAATAAAACAGTTACTATAACTTATGATAAATCTTCATTTCAACTTGAACCGGATGATCCAAAGCTCAGAGATGCTATTTTATATGATCTAAATC
>JALUKO010000079.1 GCA_027056525.1 Helicobacteraceae bacterium
GTGTACTTGGAGGCATAGTTTTTTCATTTGTTTTTATTTTACTCGCTTTTGCCCTGCCTCTTGATAAAAAACAAGAGATCATTAAAAAACCGAAAAACAAGTTAGAGCATGTTGCAAAATCTATGAGAGAAAGATAGATTTTTTTAAATATTATTTTTTATATTTATAAGTTGCATCGTCTCATATGCACATTCAGGGCTAAGTTTTACAGCACACGCTTCCAAGACATCCAAACACAACATAAGATAATTAAGATCATCTTTATTCAGAAGCTCAGTTAAGAGTTTTTGGGCATCTAAAATACGAAGATTTTTAGCAACACCAAGATTCTTGTGGGCTAATTCTCTTAAGAGTTTATAATCTCCAGGCATATCTTTTTGCCCTGCATCTTCCAAATCTTTTATATACTCCATAAACTGTGCTTTGGATTTGATGATTTGTGCCACATAATCATCTATGAGTTGATAGATGAGTTCCTCATCAAGACCCAGTTCATTTACTGCGACATCAACAGTGTAATTATAGTTATATATATGCAGGTGTTGTAACTCTTTGCTAGAGAGTTTTTTGCATACTACTTTTGCTTTTTCCAAAAAGTTTTGAATCTTTTCTTCTTTTGATAATTCATTATTTGTCAGATACTTTGTAAACATAAAGATAAAATAACATAACTTTGTGATATTTTACGCTATTTTTTCATTTATTGAGAGAGATTGCTTATGAGTGCTACCTAAGCACCCATAATAATAAAAATTTATACTGCTTTGCTCATAATTCTGTTGAGTCTTGAGATAAACTCTGCAGTATCATCAAGTTCTTTTCCTTCAAACAGCTTTGCCTGATCAAAGAGAACATATGCTGCATCTTCTATAAGATTTTGATCTGCAGAATCTTTAAGCTTTTTCAAAAGCTCATGATTAGGATTTATCTGTAAAATCGGTGCAGGTTCCGGTGCATCTGTTTGTTGCCCCATCTGTTTCATCATTTGAGCCATCATATAAGCCGGATCTTCTTTATCCTCTTTGAGCTTAACAGGTGACTCCACAAGATCAGAAGTTGTCTCAACACTTTTTACTTTCTCACCAAGGATATCTTTAAACTCTTTTACTAAACCTTCATAAGACTTGGCTACTTCCTCTTGCGCCTTTTTCTCCTCTTCATCGAGTTCAAATTTCGCATCATCTACAGAAACAAGCTTATATTCTTTATATTCTGTAACCATTGGGAATATAATCGTATCTACCTCTTCATTTAAAATCAGTACATCGATCCCTTTTGCCTTAAATCTATCAAGCGACGGTGCATTTTTTAGCTGAGATACAGATCCTTTTGCAGCAATATAGTAGATCTCTTTTTTCTCTTCATCTACATTTTTAATAAAATCTTCTATCATCACTTTTTCATCTGAGTTGAGTGTATTGAACTGCATAAGTTCAAGTATCTTCTCACGGTTTGCAAAATCACTGTAAAGCCCCTCTTTGAGCACATTTCCAAACTCTGCAAAGAATTTGTCATATTTTTCTTTATCTTTTTTAGACATTTTTGCAAGCTCTGAGAGTACCTTTTTTACAGAAGCATTTTTGATCTTTGCCATCACTGCATTTGACTGTAAAATCTCACGAGAAACATTTAAAGGAAGATCTTTAGAGTCAATCACACCACGTAAAAATCTCAAATATGTCGGCATTAACTCTTTCTCATCATCTGTGATGAACACACGATTGATATAGAGCTTAATCCCAGGCTGATAATCTACTCTGTAGATATCCATAGGTGCCTTGCTTGGGATATAAAAAAGAGTCGTATATTCTATCGCGCCCTCTGCTTTGTGGTGCATCCATGTTAAAGGTTCTTCGTTTGAGTGTGCTATGGTCTCATAAAATGCTTTATAATCTTCATCTTTTATCTCGGTTTTTGGCAGTGTCCACAAAGCATTTGCACTGTTGATTTGAACATTTTCAATCTCTGTACGAGAAGGCTCTGTCTCTTTGCCATCATCATCCGTTACAGCAGGTATAAATTTTTCTTTATCCATAAAGATAGGAAACGGTATATGATTAGAGTATTTTTTAATAACAGTTTCAATACGATGAGTTTCTAAAAATTCATCTTCATCATCATTCAAATAAAGTACAATCTCTGTTCCGTGTGCATCTTTTGTTGCCTCTTGTATCTCAAATTCACCATCACCGTTACTTACCCATTTGTGTGCTTTTTCTTCCCCCGCTTTTTTTGTTGTTACTTCCACTTTCTTTGCAACCATAAAACAAGCATAAAAACCGACACCAAACTGACCGATAAGATTAGAGTCCTCTTTTTGATCGCCTGTTAAGTTTTCTAAAAATGCTTTTGTACCACTTTTTGCGATAGTACCAAGGTTGTTCATAAGGTCTTCTTCGTTCATACCTATACCGCTGTCGGCTATTGTCAGTGTTTTTGCATCTTTGTTTATTTTTATATCTATGCGTGGATTAAAATTTATATCTTTATATTTTTCATCGGTTAAAACCAACAGGTTAAGTTTATCAAGTGCGTCAGAAGCGTTAGAGACCAACTCACGTAGAAAAATCTCTTTGTTTGAATAAAGTGAGTGAATCATTAAGTTTAGTATTTGATTTGCTTCTGTTTGAAATTGATGTTTTGCCATTTTCATATCCTTTTAAATAATTTTTGTAAGTATAACAAAAAAAGGTTAATAGTTACAAGTCACATCAATAAATATGAGTCATAGAGACTAAGCTTTTCTTAGTTAATTCTATATCATATCTACTGTTATCAAGATATTCAAAGTATTCATGAGTATGATTAGATATAATTTTCACAGTGATACAAAAGGGATAAAAGGTATAAAAGGTATAAAATGCAAAATGATTATATAGATCTCATAGAACCTACTCCAAAGCTCTACTCCAAAAAATGTAAAATGATCGCATTGTTACTGAGAATATTTTTACAATTTTCATCATATGTAGTAAGCTTGATCATATGGTTTGTGTATGATTATTTTATAGCCTTTTTCGCATTGATACTTTCTTTTATAATTGTTGGTATAATTCGTTCAAAATTACGCAACAGTGTAATACCTCCTCAACAAAGAGAGTACCAATACAACGATCAGGGTATTGCTGATTGGTACACGGCAAAAGAGCTTTGTTTGGAAGATACACAAGAAAGAAAACAATAGATGGCACTCATAGATTTACAAAAAATATCCAAACACTACTCCGCTCAACAAATATTGACTGAGGTTGATTTTCATGTCGATGAGGATGAACGTATCGTTATTATCGGTAAAAACGGCAGTGGCAAATCAACACTTATGAAAATACTCAACGGAACACTTATGGCAGATGCCGGAGAGCGTATCGTGCGCCAAAACCTAGAGATCAAGATGCTTGCGCAAAGACCCGAGTTTAAAGAGGGTGATACTGTGAGAGAAGCTGTAGAGGCCGGTCTTGAAGAGCTCAATTTGGCAAAACAACGTTACAACGAACTCTCGTTAAAGCTTGCCGATGATTTTGAAAACAAGGCATTTTTGGATGAGTATGAGAAACTCTCTCGCTACATAGAGCATCATAATGCCTGGAATCTTGATGATAAAATAGAACGCATCATTCAAAACTTTCAACTTAAACAGTATGAAAACAAACCCATAACACTATTAAGTGGAGGGGAGCAACGTCGTGTTGCCCTTGCCTCGTTACTTCTACAAAAACCCGATATTTTACTCCTTGATGAACCGACCAACCACCTTGATGTTTACATGGTTGAATTTCTTGAAGAGTTGATACTCAAAGAGAAGTTCACGCTCATATTTATTTCGCATGACAGATATTTTATTGACAAGATCGCGACTAAAAGTGTAGAGGTTGAAGATTGTAAACTACGTGAGTATAAGGGTGGCTATAACGACTACCTGACGCAAAAAGAGGAGTATTTAAGAACCCTGCAAAAACAACACGAAAACCTTCTGGGAGTTCTCAAAAGAGAAAATGAATGGTTTGCCCGTGGTGTGAGGGCAAGACTCAAACGCAATGAGGGAAGAAAAGAGCGTTTGATGGAGCTTCGAGAAGCTGCCAAAACAAATCCGGCGAAAATACGCAAAATGTCGGTTGAGCTGCAGCGTGAAGCAAAACATTTTAACCGAGACAAAAGTGTCAATAAGCAAAAAATGCTCTTTGAGGTAAAAGATCTTGCTCTGCAACTTGGGAACAAAGAACTGCTGCATGATTTTTCCACACGAATACTTCAAAAAGATGTCATCGCCATAGTGGGACCAAACGGCAGTGGTAAATCAACACTTCTCAAAGCTCTTCTTGGCAGGATCGAACCAAGTAAAGGGAGTATCAAGCGTGGAGAATTTAAAATAGGTTATTTTGACCAACACAGAGAGATGCTTGATGATGATAAAAACCTTATAGAAACATTTTGTCCTCATGGAGGTGACAGGGTCAATGTACGTGGAAGCGACCTTCATGTCTATGGTTACCTCAAAAATTTTCTTTTTCCACGTGAATTTTTAGATAAAAAGATCGGTGTCCTGAGCGGTGGTGAAAAAAACCGTGTGGCACTTGCTTTGCTTTTTACAAAAGATGTAGATATCCTCATCTTAGATGAACCGACAAATGATCTTGACATCCCTACTATCAACATCTTAGAAGAGCAGCTTACAAATTTTGCCGGTGCTGTTATTATTGTCAGTCACGACAGATATTTTGTAGATAAGATCGCTAAAAAACTTTTTATATTTAAAGAGGATAAAACCATTGAGGAATCGTACCGGCAATACTCTGAGTACCTTGAGCTTGAACGTGAACTCAAAGAGCTTGAAGTGATGCAAAAAGAGGTGAGTCTAAACAAACCAAAAGAGATCAAACGGGAGAAAACAAAACCACTGAAACTGACATATAAGGAAAAAATTGCACTTGAAGAACTTCCTTTGCAAATCGATCAACTCGAACAACAGATAGAAGAAAAAAACAATTGCCTGGCTAATCCTACATGTTACG
>JALUKO010000080.1 GCA_027056525.1 Helicobacteraceae bacterium
CTATCACTCTAAAAAAGAGTTCATCATAGTAAAGCATTTTTGCGTAATACATAGGAGCTAAAACACTATTTTTACACGACATCTCTGAACATAACTCTTTCATTTTCAGAAGTTCCACACAAATAGCCTCCGGAGCCTCTTGCATCACCTCATCAATTTGTTCTACATACTGTAAATACACAAGCTTTTCCAGCCATTTTACTTTCAAATTTAAAAATTTTTCTATATTGATGTGGCGAAAATCATTAAGGGTAAGCTCATCAAACATAGCAACGAGTATCTGCGGAATTTTGATGTTTGAGATCTGAACCAAAGGGTTTATCTCAAGTTTTTCAAAAACCTCCATGGCAATATTCATAACAGATGAAAGTTGTTTCTCATCCATATATTCAACACCAACCTGATATTGCTCTATGGTAGGGTAACGAAATACAGGCTGAATATAAAACCATTTTTTCTGCTTTGTATTGCGTCCAAGTCTTTTTTCTATGATTCTTACAACATCTATGGTTGAATCTGCACGAAGAGAGAGCATATGGTTCTTTGCATCGTTTATGCGTATGAGTTCCTTATCATCTGCGATACTTAAATGTTGGTGGTAAGAAAAGTTCGGTGTCACTATCTCTTCAAACCCCTTTTCATAGAGTACGTCACTAGCGATCTGTTCGATTTTTCTTTTTACTTTGGCACTTTTACCAAAATAAAGTTTTGTACCGTTTGGTATTTCGTGTTCAAGTATCATGAATTAGTCTTTAAATTGAAAAATATCTCATTAAATATTTTATTTGCGCTACCATCATATTTTCTACGACCAATTTCATTTAAAACAAGTTCTACAGAGTTTACAACCCATGCCATCTCATATACAGAGATAAGACCCATCTGGTTAATTCTAAAAATCTTGCCTTTGAGATGGTCTTGTCCACCGGCAACATTCACCCCGTAGTTTTCTTTAAGCAGTGTTCTTATTTGAGAAGCATCCACATCATCTATGGTTGTCATAGAGGGTGCCGGTATTTTTGGATATACATGCAAGCCGATGGTCTCAAGTGCCGCTTTTACAGCTTTTGCACGTCTTGATGTTTCATCGTAAAGTTTTTCCAATCCACCATCTCTTTCAATGGTTTCAAAAATTTCCAATAAACCGATAACAAGTGTTGTAGCAGCGGTATATGCGGTTGTATTTTGACGTTGTTTTTTGATCTCACTCGCCAAGTTCAGGTAGTAACCTTTACCTGAACCGATCTTCTCTACAGCTTTATTGGAAAGTCCCAAGATAGAAAGCCCTGGAGGGAGCATCAGTGCTTTTTGACTTCCTGCGATCAAACAGTCAATATGACCTACATCGATCCTCTCAACACCTACAGCCGTAATACCATCAGCAATGATCATAATATCAGGATTGATCTTTTTCACCTCTTCAGCCAAAGCCTCAACAGGATGGCGAAGACCACCGGCAGATTCACTGACCTGAACAGCTATAGCATCGATATTGGGGTTGTTTTTTAGAGTTTCAAGTATATCTTCAACATCGACAGGAGTATCCCACTCATTTTTGATCTCTATACTTCCAAGTCCATTGGCTTGAGCGATTTTTCCAAAGCGTTCACCAAATTTACCTGAGTTTACATTGAGAAGTGTGTTATGGCACAAGTTGATAACTGCTGCTTCCATAGCACCTGTTCCACTTGAGCTCAGCATAACGACTTCATCAGTCTTCAAAAGGTTAAAAAGATGTTTTCTGGTTTTCTCAAAAATTGCTTCAAATTCTGGAGTGCGGTGGTGCATGGTCTCTTGACCCATTGCATTACGAACATTTTGCGGTACAGGAGTTGGACCAGGAGTAAAAAGTAACATGAAATAGTTTCCTACGAGGTTAAAATATTTTAAAACCTCGTATTATATCGAAAAAAATTTAAATTTATGTGAACTACTTTGCCATTCTCGCTGTGATCGTATTAAGTGTTTTAAAAATTGCTTCTTCGTTAAAAGGTTTTACCATGTATCCGTTGGCACCTTTTTTAATCATTTTAAGCACGCTCGCTTTGGAACCCTCAGTTGTTGCCATAATGATGCGCGTTTTATTCCACTCTTTGTTGGCACGTACTGCATCTACAACCTCTTCACCGGTCATATTGGGCATATTCCAATCAAGGAGCATAATATCTACTTTTTCTTTTTTCATAATCTCCATAGCTTCCAAGCCGTCTTCAGCTTCAAAAATATTTAACTCTTTCCATTCAGGTTCTTTAAAATAGCGAGCCATTGTATTTTTCAACACTCTTCTTACAATTTTACTGTCATCTACAATTAATATGTTCATACGCTTCTCTTTTTATGATAAAATTTCATTGTCAAAATTTTATCATAATAAATTAAATCTATCTTTAGAATTGTCTTTAAATTATTACGATTCAATATTACTATACAAAAAGGTTTCACATATGACAATTTTTGATTCTATCATCCTTGGGGTTATCGAAGGATTCACAGAATTTTTACCCATCTCCTCCACCGGGCACCTTATCGTAGCAAGTGAACTTTTAGGAATCGATCAGACAAATGTCACAAAAGCTTTTGAAGTTATCATCCAGTTTGCCGCTATTTTAGCTGTTGTGTTTAACTATAAAGATAAATTTAGCCTACAAAAAATAGATCTGTGGGTCAAAGTATTTTTAGCATTTCTTCCCATAGGAACTATCGGTTACATCTTTTCACATCAGATCAAAGAACTCTTTAGCGTAGAGATTGTTGCTGTTATGTTTATCGTAGGTGGTGTGATTTTTTTAATCGTTGAGAAATTTTTTATAAAAGATGAATCACAACTCATTAATGATGTTGAAAAAGTCACATTTAAACAGTCTCTTGTTATTGGATTTGCTCAGGTTTTTGCACTCATTCCGGGAACAAGTAGAGCAGGTTCGACCATTATCGGTGCTCTTTTGGTAGGTCTTAGCAGAAAAGCAAGTGCCGAGTTCAGTTTTTTACTTGCCATGCCTGTGATGAGTGCAGTAACCGCATATGACCTGCTCAAGCATTATCACGAGTTCAATGACGCACATCTTGTAACCTTGCTTGTTGGGTTCATTGTTTCATTTCTTGTTGCTTATCTCACCATAAAACTCTTTATGGCTTTTTTAGAAAAGTTTACATTTGTCGCTTTTGGGGTTTACAGAATTATATTTGGTGTTATTCTTCTCTTACTCATCAATTAGATCTGGCATTATAGTTGCTTATACTTCTTAAAGACAAGGAGATATTATGCAAATAGTTTATCTATGCAACATAAAACTTAATATACTTCTCAATAAACTGGAATCTTCACTGTACAAGCTTAGTAAAAAAGTTTTATAGAGTTTGTAAAATCACCTTTGCCAAACTGAGAGCTTTTGAGCGATGGGAGAGTCTTTTTTTTGTTTCATCATCAAGTTCACCAAGAGTTTTCTCATAACCCAAGGGGATGAACATAGGATCATATCCAAAACCACCCTCTCCTCTTGCCTCACTAAGCGCATCTCCATACATCCAGCCATGGACACTGTACTCACCCTTTTTGGTAACAATTGCTATGGCAGCGGTATAATGAGCATGTGAGCTTTTGAGCCCTTTTGCTTTGATAGCGTCTATAAGTTTATATAGATTATCTTTGTCAGTGGCATCAGCCCCGGCATACCTTGCGCTGTATATGCCAGGTTCGCCACCAAGAGCATCAACGCTAATGCCACTATCATCAGCAATAACAATAACATCTTCATCGTTGAGTGCCTTAAAGACCGCTCGCGCTTTAATAAGTGCATTTTCTTTAAATGTATCTGCATCTTCGATAATCTCAAACTCATCGATCAATTCACTGTAAGGCAGCACTTCATAATCACTATAAAGGGACTTGATCTCTCTGACTTTACCTTTGTTTGAGGTTGCAAGAACTAATTTCAAAATATTTTTCCTTATTTTTATCTTTAAACAATAACTTTTGTGATTTGCAAAGTTTGTGTAAACAAATTTTGCACTATAATTTCGACATTATATAATAAAAATAAGGCATTATATGTTCAAAAAAGTATTACCCCTCTCCGCGATACTCTCTCTTAGGTTTTTAGGTCTCTTTTTAGTTTTACCTGTTCTCTCTGTTTATGCGCTTGGTCTTGAGGGTGCAACCCCATTACTAGTCGGTGTCATTGTTGGTGGATATGCGCTGACTCAAGCCATTTTTCAAGTTCCCTTTGGAACAATGAGCGACAAGGTTGGAAGAAAGCCGACACTGCTCTTTGGTTTAATTATCTTTTTAATAGGTTCTGTAATCTGTGCCTATTCAACAGATATTTATACCCTTATGTTAGGAAGATTTCTTCAAGGTGCCGGTGCTATCGGTTCTGTTATTACCGCAATGATCTCTGATTTAGTTGATGAAGAGGTTCGTGGCAAGGCTATGGCTATCATGGGTGCATCTATTGCTATCAGTTTTGCTTTGGCGATGGGTCTTGGTCCGGTTATTGGTGCAGCATACGGTGTTGACACGCTCTTTATCATTACTGCCGCTTTAGCGATTCTTGCAATGATTTTACTTTTTACAAAAGTACCGACACCACCACGCATCAAGCATATCTACCACAAGACTTCCAAAACTTCCGATATATTAAAAGATCCGAATCTTTTAAATATGATCATTATTAATGCTATGCAAAAAGGTCTTATGACTGTTGCCTTTGTACTGATCCCAATCATCCTGACAAATACTGAGTATGGTTTTGGGTGGGAGACTTCTGAACTCTACAAGGCCTACTTACCTGCAATGCTGCTTGGTCTTGTAGCCATGGGTCCGGCAGCTGTTTTTGGTGAAAAGAAAAATAAGCCAAAAGAGATATTTTTAGCTTCCATAGTACTGTTTATAGGTTCTTTTTTAATCATGGGACTTACAGCTTCTAGTACTGTGTTTGTCGTTGGTGTTGTTATGTTCTTTATCGCTTTTAACATGATGGAACCACTTGTTCAGTCTATGATCAG
>JALUKO010000081.1 GCA_027056525.1 Helicobacteraceae bacterium
AAAATTGCTGATTCAAAAGCTCGTGTTATTGAGATTCAAAAACAGTTTGAAGCTGGTCTTTTAACAGAGCAAGAGCGTTACAATAAGATCATTGATGTTTGGACTGATACAAACAATACACTTGCATCAGAGATGATGGATCTAGTACAAAATGATAAAGATGGGTTTAACTCTATTCATATGATGGCTGACTCTGGAGCTCGTGGTTCTGCTGCACAAATCCGTCAGCTTGCTGGTATGAGGGGTCTTATGGCGAAACCTTCTGGAGATATTATTGAAACACCAATTATCTCTAACTTTAAAGAGGGTCTTAATGTTATTGAGTACTTTATTTCAACTCACGGTGCTCGTAAAGGTCTTGCCGATACAGCACTTAAAACAGCGAATGCGGGTTACCTTACTCGTAAGCTAGTTGATGTTGCTCAAAATGTGAAGATTGTTGAACATGATTGTCATACTCACGAAGGTATAGAGATTTCAGACATCTCTGATCAAAATACTTTAATAGAGTCTTTAGAAGACAGATTGAATGGTCGTGTTTTAGCTGATGATGTTATTGATCCAATCTCAAATGAGATTTTATTTGCTGAGGGAACACTTCTTGATGAAGTATCTGCAAAAGTAATTTCAGAAGCTGGAATCAAAACTGCACATATTAGAACACCAACAACTTGTAAAAGTACTGATGGTGTATGTGCACTTTGTTATGGTGTGAATCTTGCAACTGGTTATATTGTAAGAACAGGTGAGGCTGTTGGTATTGTTGCTGCACAATCAATTGGGGAGCCTGGTACTCAGCTGACACTTCGTACATTCCACGTTGGTGGAACAGCATCTTCAACTGCACAAGAGCGTCAAGTTATTGCAAATAGAGAAGGTTTTATCCGTTACTATAACCTTAAAACTTATGCTTCTAAAGAGGGTAAAAATATCGTAGCTAACCGTCGTAATGCGGCTGTACTTCTTGTTGAACCTAAAATTAAAGCACCATTTGCTGGTAAAGTAGAGATTCAAACTATCCATGATGAAGTTATTATCTCTGTAACAGGTGATGAGACAGTTCGTTATTCTTTACGTAAAAATGAAATTGCTAAGCCAAATGAACTTGCTGGTGTAAGTGGTCAAATTGAGGGTAAATACTATTTCCCACATGCAAATGGTGATGAAGTTGTTGCTGATGATTCTATTGTTGAGACAATTAAAGATGGTTGGAATGTACCTTCACGTATCCCTTATGCATCAGAATTATTAGTTGATAATGGTGCTCCTGTGACTCAAAAAATTCTTGCTAAAGAGGAGGGTACTGTGAAGTACTTCCTTCTTAAAGGTGACTATTTAGAAAGATTTGAAGGTTTAGAAGCTGGATATGAAGTAAAAGAGAAAGGTCTTTTTGCTGCAATCATTGATACAAATAACCGCGAGGCTGTTCGTCACTATATTGCACGTGGATCTGTAATCGTTACAAATGATGATGAGGCTGTAGATGCATCATCACTTATTGCAAAACCAGCTACTGATGAGTCAGTTGTAATTGCTGAGTGGGATCCATACTCAAATCCTATCATCTCTGAAGCAAATGGTACTATTCAATATGAAGATATCATTGTTGGTACTACTGCTTCTGAGCAACTTGATGAACTTACTGGTAAAACTCGTCTTATGATCAATGATCATATCTCTAATGAATATAAACCAGCTATCGTACTTGCGACTGAAGATGGAGAGCTTATGCGTTATGCTATCGAGCCTAAATCTTCTGTATTTGTTCCAGATGGCACAACTGTTAAGATTGCTGACATCATTGCAAAAACACCAAAAGCACTTCAAAAATCATCAGATATTACTGGGGGTCTTCCTCGTGTATCTGAACTCTTTGAAGGTCGTCGTCCAAAAGCAACTGCACTAATCTCTGAGATCGATGGTGTGGTAAGCTTTGGTAAACCTCTTCGTGGTAAAGTTAGAATTATTGTTAGCAATAATGAAAATGGAATCATTAAAGAGTACTTTGTTGATAAATCACATGAAGCAGTTGTAAATACTGGTGACTTTGTACATGCTGGTGAGCGTTTAACTAGTGGTATTTTATCATCACATGAACTACTTCGTATTATGGGTGTAAAAGCACTTTATAACTATCTTGTATCTGAAGTACAACAAGTTTACCGTTCTCAAGGGGTAAATATTGCGGATAAACATATTGAGGTTATCTTTACTCAAATGTTACGTCAAGTGAAAATTGTAAAATCTGGTGATACAAAATTTATAGAGGGTGATTTAATCTCTAAAGCAAAATTTGCATTAGAGAATGAAAAAATCATGCGTCTTGGTGGTCGTCCAGCAATTGCTGAACCATTCCTTGTTGGTATTACTCGTGCTGCGGTATCTGCAGATAGTATTATCTCTGCTGCATCATTCCAAGATACAACAAAAGTTCTTACTGAAGCGGCAGTATCTGCTAAAGTAGATGATCTTAATAACCTTAAAGAAAATGTTATTATTGGTCGTACTATTCCTGTTGGAACTGGTATCTATAAAGATCAAATGATCGAATTCGTAAGTGAAGAAGAGTAGATATACTCCTTCTTTCTCTAGTATCTTAAGTGATACTAGAGATCTTAACTTTCCCCATTTTACTTCCAAAACATTAATTAATACTTAAGATAAGCAAACTTTAAATACTATTTTAGTATTATTCCGTGTCTATAACTCTCTAAATTTTTTAAAGAGTTACATTCTACTGGAAAAATTAAGTAAAGGAATTGTATGCCTACAATCAATCAACTGATTCGTAAAGAGCGTAAACGCGTGATTAAAAAATCAAAATCACCAGCTCTAGTTTCATGTCCACAACGTCGTGGTGTATGTACACGTGTTTACACAACTACACCTAAAAAACCTAACTCGGCTTTAAGAAAAGTTGCAAAAGTTAGATTAACTTCAGGTTTCGAAGTTATCTCTTATATCGGTGGTGAGGGTCATAACCTTCAAGAACACTCAATCGTACTTGTACGTGGTGGTCGTATTAAAGATTTACCTGGTGTTAAATATCACATCGTTCGTGGTGCTCTTGATACTGCTGGTGTTGCTAACCGTATGGTTGCTCGTTCTAAATACGGAACTAAGAGACCTAAAAAATAGTCCCTATTTTATAGGAACTACTCTATTTTTTAGTACGCAAAATGAGCATGTTATACTTAGCCTTTAGGCATAGTAGTATTGGCAATTAGTGCCAAAAAAGCCCGTTTTACAATGCTAACGCTTGGTTTTCTTTGGCAGAAAGCCCATGAAACTAGTTTCATTATGAAATTTAGTGAAGCAAATCGCCTATTATATTCAAGCTAGCTACAGGGTACCTCAGTGTACTTTGAGTAAATTTGAAAAAATTGAAGAAGGAAAAAACAAATGAGAAGAAGAAAAGCTCCCGTTCGTCCGGTAATGCCAGATCCAGTTTATGGAAGTAAAATACTGACGAAATTTATCAATAAAGTAATGTTAGATGGTAAAAAATCTACAGCTGAAAAAATTATCTACAGTGCAATGGATATCATTAGCTCTCGTGGTGAAAAATCAGGGATCGATACATTTAATGAAGCTATCGAGAATATTAAACCAATTATCGAAGTAAAAAGTCGCCGTGTTGGTGGTGCTACTTATCAAGTTCCAGTAGAAGTACGCCCAGTGCGTCAACAGTCACTAGCGATCCGTTGGTTGATTGATGCTGCACGTAAAAGAAATGAAAGAACTATGGCTGAGAGATTAGCAAACGAGTTCATGGATGCATCATCTGATAAAGGTGCTGCATTCAAAAAGAAAGAAGATACTTATAAAATGGCAGAAGCGAATAAAGCATTTGCTCACTACCGTTGGTAGGTCATTAAGTAACTCTAAGTTTGTCCCAACTTTTGTTGGGATACAACGACCTCTTTTGTAAATTTATTTTTATCGATTTACAAAAGAGGTTTAACTCTATAAATACATTAAACAAGGCATTTTAAAAATGGCAAGATCACATAAACTAGAAGACGTAAGAAATATCGGTATTGCGGCACATATCGATGCAGGTAAAACTACAACTACAGAAAGAATCCTTTTCTATACTGGTGTTGAACACAAGATTGGTGAGGTACATGATGGTGCTGCAACTATGGACTGGATGGAACAAGAACAAGAGCGTGGTATTACAATTACTTCTGCTGCAACAACTTGTGAATGGCAAGGGAAACAGATCAATATTATTGATACTCCGGGTCACGTTGACTTTACTATTGAAGTTGAACGTTCTATGCGTGTACTTGATGGTGCTGTTTCAGTGTTCTGTGCTGTTGGTGGTGTACAACCTCAATCAGAAACAGTTTGGAGACAACGTAACCGTTATAAAGTTCCTTCAATTGTTTTTGTAAATAAAATGGATAGAACTGGTGCAGACTTTTATGAAGTTGAAAAACAAATTCGTGAACGTCTTAAAGGTAACCCAATGCCTTTTCAATTACCTATTGGTGCTGAAGATAAATTTGAGGGTGTTGTAGATCTTGTAACAATGAAAGAGATTGTATGGGATGAAGATGCTGCAATGGGATCTAGCTACCATGTACAAGATATCCGCGAAGAACTTCAAGAGATAGCTGAAGAGTATAAAGAAAAAATGCTTGAAACTCTTTCTGAAGTTGATGGTAATGATGAATTTGCAATGAAATTTCTTGAAGGTGAAGAGATCACTGAAGAAGAGTTAAAAGCTGCTATCAAATCTGCAACACTTGGTATGGCTGTTGTTCCAATGACTCCAGGTACTGCATTTAAAAATAAAGGTGTTCAAACTTTACTTGATGCTGTTGTTGATTACTTACCTGCACCAACAGAATCAGAGCCAATTGTTGGTACTCTTATGGATGATGAAGAAGTTGAAGTATCTGTTCCATCAAGTGATGATGGTGATTTTGCTGCATTAGCATTTAAAATCATGACTGACCCATTTGTTGGTGTTCTTACATTTAT
>JALUKO010000082.1 GCA_027056525.1 Helicobacteraceae bacterium
ATGATGAGTTGTCGGCATGGGCACACTCCAATAAGATAGACCTCACCATTGTAGGGCCGGAAGCTCCACTTGTCGATGGTGTTGTAGATATATTTAAAGCAAACGGGCTTACGATTTTTGGACCAAGTAAAGAAGCGGCACAGCTTGAAGGCTCAAAGGTATATATGAAAAACTTTTTAGCCAAGTACAACATACCGACTGCGGCATATATAGAGAGTGACTCCATAGAGGAGCTTTACAAGTTTACAGACACGCTTAAGGCACCGATTGTTGTCAAAGCGGATGGTCTTTGCGGGGGCAAAGGCGTTATCATTGCACAAAGCCATGATGAAGCCAAAAAAGCGATCGGTGAGATGCTCAGTGGAAAAAGTTTTGGTGATGCAGGGAAAAAAGTGATCGTTGAGGAGTTCTTAGACGGGTATGAGCTTTCGATGTTTGCCGTATGTGATGGAAAAGATTATATTTTACTTCCTGCCGCACAGGATCACAAGCGTGTAGGTGATGGTGATACAGGTCCAAACACAGGCGGTATGGGCGCGTATGCACCAACACCACTGGTAGATGAAGAGCTGTATCAAAAAGTGCGTGATCGTATCATCCGCCCTACACTCGATGGTATGCAACAAGAGGGAGCGCCTTTTGAGGGAGTTCTTTTTATAGGTATTATGGTGGTAAACGGTGAGCCGATAACACTGGAGTTCAATGTTCGTTTTGGAGATCCTGAGTGTGAGATACTTATGCCGCTTATGACTTCGAGTGTGGCAGATATGTTTTATAAAGCTGCAACAAACAAACTTGCCCAGATCAAAGTAGAATTTTCAAAACAATATGCGGTCGGCGTGGTGATGGCAAGTGAAAACTACCCTTATGGAAGTTCAACGCCTGCGGAGATCATTTTAGATGATGTGCACCATGAAGAGATACAAAAATACACACATATCTCTTATGCGGGTGTGAGTGAGCAAGATGGCATCTTGTATGCTGATGGCGGTCGCGTTTTGGTTTGCATCGGTCTTGGTGATACCATTAAACAGGCAAGAGATAGAGCATACATGAGATGTGGTCAGGTTCATTTTGCAGGAAAAAAACTTAGAACAGATATCGCTTATCAGGCGCTGTAGATGAATGAAGATATAGAGAGGCTTCTGCATAGAGAGGGGCTTGAACTTGCAAGTATTCAAAAAAGAGCGATGGCTTTTTTTATTGATGAGATGCTTCTTTCTTTTTTGTTGATTATCGCTTTATGGAGTTCGTTTGCAGAAGCAAAAAATGTAGAAGAGATGATTAATCTTACCAATGTTTATATCTTGGAATATATGGCTATGAAAATCTTTTATCAGGCATTTTTTGTTATGCAATATGGTGCAACCATTGGGAAGATCATGATGAAGATCAGAGTTCTTGAGATCAGAACAGGAGATAATCCCAACGTGATCAGTGCACTCAATCGTGCAATATTTCGTATCATAAGCGAGATGCTTTTTTATCTCGGATTTTTGTGGGGAATGTTTGATCCCGCACGCCAAACATGGCATGATAAAACAGCAAGAACCTTGGTAGTCAATGCTTAAACTTCTGTATATTCTACTGATATCTGCTGTTATAGCTTATGGATCAGATAAAGTAGAAATATATGCTACCTCCATGCAGACTCATGGTGATATCGTCCAGGCTTCCGGCGAGGTCGCTGTGGTATATAAAGACTATTTTCTAAGTGCTAATGAAGCAAAGTACAACAAAAAAACGGGAGAACTTGAACTTTTTGGTCATATCCGTGCTTCCCATGGCGATAATTATAAAATACTTGGAAAATATGCAAAGCTTAACATTGCAGAAAAAGAGAGAGTTTTTCAACCCTTTTTTTTACTTGAAAAATCCTCAAAAGTTTGGATCAGTGCAGATGACGGGTGCGCAAAAGACAAAGATATTGAGATAAAATCGGGTATCATGAGTGGGTGTAACCCAAACAACCCTCTTTGGAAGATGGAGTTTAGCTCATCTGCATACAACACAGATACCAAATGGCTCAGCCTTTATAATACCAGAATCTACATCTATGATATCCCTGTTTTTTACACGCCTTATTTTGGCTACTCCCTCAATACCACAAGAAGAACAGGACTTTTAACACCTGGCCTGGGTATCTCCGATAAAGAGGGTTTTTATTATGAGCAGCCTCTTTATATAGCTGAGCGCAACAGATGGGATCTTGAGCTCAAACCGCAAGTGAGAACAAACCGTGGGTATGGAGGATATTCTACTCTTAGGTTTGTGGATTCTAAAATATCACGGGGTGAATTTACGGCAGGATACTTTAAAGAGCGAAAAGATTATTTTTATGCTGAAAAGCTGGTAAATGACACCCATTATGGATTTAATTTTAAATACGATAACGGCAATTTTATAAACCAGTGGTTCGGTACTGATCTTGAGGGACAGTCTGCTTTGTTTGTTGATATAAAAAATATGAATGATGTTGATTATATCAACCTTGCGACCAACGACACGACAAAAACAGCAACGGCAACTCAGATACTCTCAAGAATCAACATGTTTTACAATACAGACAGAAACTATTATGGAGCCTATTTTAAATATTATAAAGATCTTACTAAAGAGAGTAACCGCGATACCTTACAAAAACTGCCAACATTTCAGTACCATTACTATTTAGATACATTTTTACAAGATAATTTGTTATATACCCTTGATATTCAAAGCAATAATATCTACAGAGATATTAACAAAAAAGTGATCCAGACAAATTTTGATCTTCCCGTGACCATACAAACCTCACTGTTTGATGAGTATGTCAATGTTGCCTATACGGCACAACTTTTTGCACAACACTCAAGTTTTAGCGGTAACGAAGAGATATCCAGCGGTGCCTATAACAACGGAATTTTTGCCAGAAACTACAACATATTTGAAGCTTCTACACAACTCACCCGTGCCTATAAGAAACAAACACATGTTATGGGGATCACAGCAAAGTATACCTCTGCAGGATCTGAGTATAAAAATGGTTTTTATGAAGATAATGAGGTCTATTGTTCTGATATCAATAATTTCGGTGAACCTCTCTGTGAATTTTACAATATAACCAACGTAGATGAGAAGCTCGAACTTGAATTTTCCCAGTATTTGTTTGATCTAGACAATAAACAAATACTTTATCATAAACTCGCACAGGTTATTAACTATAAAAACTCTGAAAATGCAGTGGGTGAGCTTGAAAATGAGCTTGAATATTTTATAACTCAGAACATAAACTTTTATAACAATGTATTTTATAATTATGATGAGCATTCTTTTTCAAAAACTTTCAATAAAATATCATATAATGCACATGGCTTCAATATAGCACTTTCACACCTCTATAAAGACACATTTTTAAAAGCGACACCAACATATTCACCCTTTACAAGCTATGTCACATCAAGTGCAAGATATACTTACAATGAGCATTATTCATATCAAATAAAATTTAACTATGATTTGCAAACAAATCAGAAAAAAAGTTCTGAAATCGGGTTTATGTACAAAAAAAGGTGTTGGGATTTTGGGTTGAGGTATCTTGAAAACAACAGACCTGTACTTGCACAAAACAATGAGTCATCAATCTATGACAGATACCTTTACTTTAGTATCGTCTTAAAGCCTTTGATGCGAGCAGGTAGCGGAACATCAAATTTTGCAGTAAGACTTCCAGAAGCTCTGAAGGGAAATTAAATATGAAAAAATACAAGCATATATTGAAAAATCGTAAAGATGCAGCTGAAAAACTCAAAGATGTGCTTCCTATGCAAAAGCTCAAAGATGAGTATTGGGAGATAGTAGCAGTATCAAGTGGTGGACTGCTTCTTGGCTCACATATCAAAGGGCGACTTGCAAATGATCTGGAGTATCTCTTCTCAGAAGCGATAACGGCACCTAACAATGAAGAGTGTGAAATAGCGCGTGTGAGTGAGAGTGAAGAGATCGTAATCAATGAGCAACTTGTATCGGCTTTTGATATTAAGTATGATTACATCTATGGAGAGGCACACAGGAAACATGAAGAGCAGATACTAAGCTGTATCTATCAGTATAGAAAAGGGAGGCATTTCCCGTCTATGAAAGATAAAATTGTACTCCTTGTAGATGAAGGGAGTGAGTCTGGTTTAAAGTTTGTTACGGCACTTAAGACCATTTTGTCAATGAAACCCAAAGCTGTTTATATTGCAGTGCCGGTGTTGCCGAGTGATATTTTGGAGTTGTTGGAACCGTTTGCAGATGAAGTGTTTTTTCTTTATGATATTGATGATTATGTAGAGACATCGTTGTATTATGAGGAATTAGAAAAAGTTGAAGATGAAACTATAGAAAAATTACTAGGAGAATAAGTTGAAGTATGATGTAAATGTAAAAGTGGAAAACAGAATAGAGGAGTATTCATTTGGCTCAGTTGCCAAGCAGGCAAATGGTGCAGCATGGATAAAATCGGGAGATACTGTTATACTGGCTACGGTGGTTATTGATGAAACAGAGATAGTAAAGGATGACTTTTTACCTCTGACGGTTCAGTATATAGAAAAAACATATGCTTCTGGAAAAATTCCAGGTGGTTTTTTCAAGCGTGAGACAAAACCGAGTGATTTTGAGACATTGACATCTCGTATAGTTGATCGTTCACTTCGTCCCCTTTTCCCAAAAGGTTTTGGTTACCCTACACAGATCACGATCATGGTCTTCTCAGCCGATAGTGACTCAGACCTTCAGGTACTTGCTCTCAATGCTGCTTCAGCTGCACTTTTTGTATCAGATATCAATATCAGTACTTCCGTGTCTGCTGTTCGTGCCGCCAAAATAGATGGTGAACTGGTTTTAAATCCGACAAATTCACAGCTCAAAGAATCTACACTTGATCTGTATCTCTCAGGAACAAAAGATGATATCTTGATGATCGAGA
>JALUKO010000083.1 GCA_027056525.1 Helicobacteraceae bacterium
TACAAAACGATCGCCGGATCGATATCTCCACATCTGCTTCCCATCACAAGACCTTCTAAAGGGGTAAAACCCATGGAGGTATCTATGCTCACACCATCTTTGACAGCACAGGCACTCGCTCCGTTACCAAGATGCAAAGAGATAAGATTGAGCCGGTTTGTCTGTGTATCTAAATGTTGTGCACTCTGCTGTAGGACATAGGCATGGGAACTCCCATGAAATCCATAACGCCGTATCTGGTGTTTCTCATAAAGCTGATACTCCAACGCATATATGAAAGCCTCTTTTGGCATCGTTGTATGAAAGGCAGTGTCAAACACGGCGATTTGAGGGATATCGGGTGCTTCTGACATAAGAGCTTTGATACCCTCAAGGTTTGCTTTGTTATGCAGTGGTGCTAAAGGTATCAAATCTTGAATAGTTCTAAGTACCTTCTCATCTATATATGTCGCACTTTGAAATACTTCCCCTCCATGTACCACTCGGTGCCCGACAGCATCAAGTGTTGAAAAATCATTCACAATATCATGCTCTTTTAAAAGCATGATAATATGCTTCAGTGCTGCTGTGTGCTCCTTGATCACAGAAGTGATCACGATCTTTTTATGATTGAAATGAAGTGTAGTCGTGGAGCTGAGCTCTCCAATCTGCTCTACAACAAAGTGGGCAAGCACCCTCTCATGCTCCATCTCAAAGAGTTGAAATTTTAATGAGGAACTTCCAGAATTGACTACTGCTATTTTCACTTTACTGCCCCGCCTGAATAGCTGTAATAGCTACTGTATTGACGATATCTTCGACCAAACAGCCCCGACTCAGATCATTGACAGGCTTATTAAGCCCTTGAAGTATCGGACCAATTGCGATGGCACCGCTTGAGCGCTGTACTGCTTTATAGGTGTTGTTGCCGGTGTTAAGATCTGGAAATATAAACACACTTGCTTCCCCCGCCACCTTCGAGTTTGGAAGTTTTTTAGCGGCAACTTTTTTATCTATGGCAGCATCATACTGAATGGGACCCTCTACGAGCAAATGTGGCGCTTTTTGTTTGAGTATGTGTGTTGCTTCTCGAACTTTCTCAACATCAGCACCAAATCCGCTCTCACCGGTAGAGTAAGAGAGCATAGCTACTTTTGCTTCTATGCCGAAAGCTTCTGCTGTTTGGGCTGATGAGAGCGCTATTTGCGCAAGTGTCTGTGCGTCGGGATCTTGGTTGACTGCACAATCACCATACACAAGCACTTTTGTTTGTAAACACATAAAAAAGACACTTGAAACCACTGAAATACCCGGTTTTGTTTTTATGATCTGTAGCGCAGGGCGTATGGTCTCACTTGTAGAGTGCACTGCGCCACTTACCATACCATCGGCATACCCAAGATACACCATCATCGTAGCAAAATAGTTCTCATGACTCATACTGTCTTTGGCCACTTCAAAGCTAAGCCCTTTATGTTTACGCAACTCATAAAATGTTTGCGCAAACTCTTCCATCCACTCAGAAGATAGATGATCTACAATAGTTGCACCGCTCAGATCAAGCCCTAGAAGCAGATAGTTTGTTTTCACCTCATCCTCTTTGCCAAGAAGTATGATCTCAGCAACCCCTCTTCTTAAAATGATCTCTGCTGCTCGCAGTATCCTTTCATCGAAACTCTCAGGAAGAACGATCCTTTTTTTATCTAAACGTGCTTTTTCAAAAAGTTGGTACTCAAACATCATCGGTGTCATCACATGGCTGACACTTTTTGCAATTTTTTCCTCTATCGCCTGCATATCTACACTTTCATTAAAAAGCCCAAGTGCCAAAGCGATCTTTCTATCACTGTTGATCCTCAAACGTGCATGAATTTTAGCTATATTTTTTGCTGTTTTATAAGTATCTGTCTCCACACTTAAAATAGGAATATTGTACTCTTTAAACCCCTCTATAAGTTTTTGTATATTTGGATGTGTCTGCATCGAAAAAGGAAATACTATCCCCGATATACGAGGATAAGCACTGGAGTATAAAGCAGCAAATAAACCCACGACTATATCTGATCTGTCGGCTGGAACAATAACAAGATCATCCTCTTGTATATGAGCAAGAAAGTTATCCAGACTCATAGCGCCTACACGCACTTCTCTTATAACCCTTGTGTGATCTTTTTCTCCCAAAAGCAGTACCTTGGCATCTAAAGCTTCCATCACATCTTCTATGCTTAACAAATCAAGTTCAGGCACCTCTTTTAAAAGATAGGTACTTAGCTCATAATCTTTTAGTTTTTCATGCAACTGAACATACGTCTCTTCGCTGAGCCTGTTGACAAAGGTCGCAAAGTGAGTACACCCTTCACTAAGCAGGTTCTCGTTTTCTATAAGAATGTTCTCATAAATATCTTGCGCCGTAGTGTTTTTTGCATTGATAATATTAATATAGGGCGAAGCAAAGTTCTGTGCTATTTTTATGTTGAGGTCATAGTTGATAGTTGTTGTTAAAAAAGAGCGGCGAATCCCCTCACATAAAACAAAATCATACTCATTTTCAAGTTTTTTAAATTGTGTGATTAACTGATTGAGAAGTTCATTGGTGCGGTTTGCGGCTATCATCTTTTCCACATATTGTATGTCAAAACCATAAGCATCTTCATACGGGATATCGAGATCATATTTTTGCAAAATAAATGTAATATCACCATCTTTTGTATCTTTAGAGAAGATGATCGGACGAAAAAAAGCAACCCTGTGGATGTTTCTTTTAAGCAGCTCCATCATCCCCATGGTCACAAAAAGGGTGCCCGCATTTTTTTCCTGTGCCGAAATATAAAGAGATTTGATTTTCATGAAACTTCCAAATATAAAATATGCTCAATCATAGAGTTTTTTTTGTTAAAAATGGCTGTGTTATACTACGATTTTAAAAAAAACGGAGAAATATGAACTGTTTATGCGGAAGTGAAAAAAAATTTCAAGAATGTTGCGGCGCTCTCATTAGCGGGGAAAAACACGCTGCCACCCCAGAAGAGCTTATGAGAAGCAGATACTCTGCTTATGTAAAGGGTGATGGGGAGTATCTTCTCAAAACTGTTGTTGAGCAAAACAGAGATGAAAATGATCTCAGAAGCATACAGGAGTTTACATCGTCCATAGAATGGCTCAAGCTCGAAATAGTTCAATCACTGCAAAACAGTGTTGAGTTCAAAGCATACTACAAAGAAAATGGTTCCATAAAACTCCTTCATGAAAAAAGCAGCTTTATAAAACAAAACAACATATGGCTCTACCAAGACGGAGAGATATTTAACACGAAAATACAAAGAAATAAAAACTGCCCGTGTGGAAGCGGTAAAAAATATAAAAAATGTTGTGCCAAATAAGAGAACGTTTAAAATGCTAGTGTTCAATAATCTGTGTCAGCATCGATAATTCCTAAAATTGTATCATAAATCTAAAGCATCATCATACATAGATAGCTTCTTTTTTTTATGATCTTTTTTGCTCCAATCAAAAATTAAGTAGATTTTTGGAAAAGCGATTATATTTCTGGAAATGCTTTGTGCAAAAGTCTCATCAATGTTTTCTTTTTGTAGTGTTTTTTGATAAGTTTTTGTATATATTCTTGATTAAAAGAATCTCCAAGCTCCTCGATCTTTTTGAGTGTTTTAACAACGGTTGGATAGTATTTGGTGTTGGCGACTTTGAGTAGGTCTTCTATCTGTACTTTGTAGAGTTGAATGATGATCTCTGCATACTCATCGCCTAAAAACTGCTCTACATCTTTAATGGTGTAGTAGTTGATATAACTTATCCTTGGAAGCTTCTTTTGAATAAATGTTGCACACATCTGTTTTGCATCAAGAGCGATGAACTGATTTATTGCTTCATCAAATGGTAAAGATTGTGCATTGTTAAGGATGCGCATCTTCTCTTGCTTGTAAAGCTCGCCATCAAATCTCTCTAAATAGCGTTTGAGAATAGTTGTACTGTAGGTCTTTTCGTAGTAGTCTCTAAGATGACTGGTGAGTGCTAAATGATCACCCCTTTTTTCATCACACCATAGGAGCGCTTCAAAATACTCCGATACACCATTTACCGGAATCTCTTGAATCTTACCAAGATACTCTGTCGTTTTTGTTTCATCTTCAACACCTTTATACTCCAAAGCGATATCAAGCAAAATATAATCTTTAAGCTCTACCCCTTTAAGCTTGAGTGCTTCCACATAGAGTTTAGGTTTTTTAAGTAGGCGCGCAATAATTTGTAAAATATGTTGATAGGTATAGTCTCCAAACTCTTCGTTGTGTGCCATATAGCTTTTAAGAGTTATATCGTAGAGTGCTGTTAAAACATCTTGCGGAGTCGATTTATCGAGGATGTCACGCATCCCATACCCATCAAGGATTAAAAGCTCTTGTAGGTCTTTTAGAAGTGTTTTTTCATCAAGATATTTTGGTGCATATTCTCTGTAGAGGTCTTGTGCATATCCATAACTCATTTGCACACTTCCGCTGCTATCATCACACCGTGCAAATACATTCTCATCGGTAAGAATCAGTTTTTTAAGAAGTTTGAGCGCTGCTTTTTTATCTTCCACAAGCTCTCTAATATCATCAACTATCAGTTCTATATCTTTTGCTAATTCAAAGGAATAGCGATACTCTATAAACTTTCTTCCTCTGGAGATAGAGCTGATCCTTTTGGTAAGTTGTTTTTGCAATGCTGGTGTATCGTTTTTCATAAGTGTGCTTTGTACCTTTTGGTAGAGTCTGTCATCGAACTGTATCGCTTCATGAAGAATCTTCGCTACTACTTTAGGATCAATTGATTCGATATCTTGGAGGGTTATTATTTTATTTTCCATATTTTGCATTCTCACTATTAAACTCAACTGATCCGGCTACACTTATTCATACTAGGGAGAGTTTTTTAACACTCCCAAAGCGCTCTCTTTTACCCTTTTCTGTTTGC
>JALUKO010000084.1 GCA_027056525.1 Helicobacteraceae bacterium
AGGGCATCAAGAATTCTGTACTTTGCAAAAAGTAGATTATATTCAGTATTGATGATCTGTGCTTTTGCACCGATAAAGTCATTTTGCGCAGATAAAAGATCAAGTAAAGAGCGGCGACCAAGATCATACTCTTTGGCATAGAGTGTTAATGTTTTGAGTGCAAACTCTTTGTATGATATAAGATGTTCTAGTTGATCATGTAGTTTTTCATTGGCAGACCATGAAAGGTTCAGCCCCTCAATAGTTTCACGACGCAGTTTGTTTTTCACCTGTACTTCTCTATGGATATTACTGATACTCTTTTGTCTTGCTGCCGTGTCGGCATAACCGTTAAAAAAGTTGTATGTCAAATATGCCATAGCACGAAAGCGGTTGTCAGTTCCCTCAACAGCACTGAGGTTTTTGTTCATCGCTTGAGATATCTCTATATCAATAGAGGGATAAAATGGAGATTTGCTCTCTTTATAGGTCGCTTGTGCGAGTTTGATGTTGTACTTGCTCACGAGTAAAGAGGGGTTGTTTTTTATGGCAAAACTTGCGGCTTCTTCCTTACTCTTTGGAAGTGCAACATTGAGGACAGGTTTACTCATCTCAGAAGGATCCAAATATCTTCCGAGAAGTTTTTGTAAGTTATATGTTGCGTCTAAAAGGGTATTTTCCTGAACAATGTAGTTTGATTTTGCCAGTGCCAAAGAGGCTTCGATTTTATTGACCTCTGAGAGAGTGGTAAGACCCGCATCAAAAAGCTTTTTTACTTTTTGAAAAATCTCCTGATTAATATCAACATTTGCTTGTGCATTTTCAAGCAGATCCTTGTTTTTCATCACCTGCAGATAGGCATCGACCGTTTGAAAAGAGGTGTCATTGACACTCTCAACATAGCTGTAGGCTGCTGCTATGGTTCTGTTTTTTTGTTGTTCTTCCTGATAGGTGGTCTCAAACCCTTTAAAAATATTTTGTGTAAACTTTAAGCTGTTTTGATACACAGCAAAATCAAAGTTTTCATTGCCTCGTGCGGGAGTGTCTCTATCTGTATGTTCATACCCGATACCAAGAGAAAGATCCAGTTTTGGATAATAGCCTGATTTTGCAGCTGTGATGTCTTCTTTTGTAGCATTGTAGTTTTTGAGTCTTTCTAAAATAACAGGGTTGGTAGATAAAACTTCATCTACAGTTGTTTTAAGATCTTGTGCATTAAGAGTTACAAAGAGTGATAGAGCCAGTAATATTTTTGTTTTCATCTTTTTTCCTATATCTTTAATAAAGTTATTGTGAACTACTGAATAAGTTCAACTTCAATACGCCTGTTTTGCGCACGTCCCTCTTTGGTTGAATTGTCCGCTATCGGATTTTCCTCACCCTTGCCAATGGCTGTAAGTCTCGTTGACTTAATGCCATAGCGAACAAGAGCTTCTTTTACCGTATTTGCCCGTTTTTGCGAAAGTGCTTTGTTTTTGTTTGCGTCACCGACACTATCCGTATAACCGTAGATGATCACATCATAACCTTTGTTCTCTTTTAAAAAAAGTGCAAAGTACTGAAGATCATTAATAATCGAATCGGTAATATTATACTTTGCACTTGCAAAATGAACACGCAGTGTTGCGGTTTGAGGGCATCCATAGCCATCAACCATAAAGTCTTTTGAAGTTTTTGGACACTGATCTTTGGAATCAACAACACCATCATCATCACTGTCAACTTCACAGCCGCGATAGTCTACCTCAATCCCTTTTTTGGTATTTGGACATTTGTCGTCTTCATCCGGAACACCATCTTTATCGGAGTCTTTTTTTATAAGACAGCCATATTTGTCAACTTTTTCACCTAGCGGGGTATTTGGACATCTGTCTCCGTCATCGTACACACCATCACCGTCTTTGTCAAAAACTTCAACCTGTGCTACTTCACATTTTTTTACTTCAGGTGGAGCTTCCTCAACCGCTATGGGCTGAATATATTGAAATTCTTTCATTTTAACTGCATTGGCGGTACTCGGTTCAATAGCTTCATTTGCGTTGAGCATTGTCAGTAAAACGAAAGAAGTTACGAATAGAATATACTTCATGTAAAATATAATTTCCTTAGGGGTTTGAAATTTTATAGGTGATTATAGCAAAGAAAAACGGGATTGGTGAATAAACTTTCTTATTTACTGATAAATTTATGATAAAAGTTAAAAAGTGATACAAATGTAAATCTCTTGCAGTATCAGAATATCTAATACTCTAAGATATTGAAGCTAAGTTGTTTAGCTCTCTAAATAGCAATTATGATATAATCTCACTCATTATAAAACTAGGGAAAAGTGCACAATGCTTTCATCGGATGTCAGTGATATTTTAAATAACAAAGATAAACTTCTTACCCAAATCTATTTTGATCTACAGAGATATTTCGAAGACAAATACGGCAATGATACGGTTGTGTTTATGGAGATCGGAACATTCTTCGAGGTGTATGAAGTTAATAATGATGAAGAGCAGATAGGAAAAGCAAAAGAGATCGCAGAGCTTCTTAATATCCAACTTACAAAGAAAAATAAAAGTATCATTGAAAACTCTGATAAAAATCCACTTCTAGCAGGTGTCCCCGCAGTTTCTTTTGAGCGTTATCTCAATCGTCTCATTGCAGAACAAAAATATACTGTTATCGTAGTGAAGCAAAAAGGGAACCCGCCAAAGATCAGTCGCTATATTGCTCAAATTGTCTCACCGGGGACAAATTTTGATCATATAGTTGATAATGATGATAACTATATAGTTTCTATTTTAGCAGATAAACATAGAGGTATCTATACCATCGGTTATTCGGCCATAGATGTAACAACAGGAAAAACATGGCTCTATGAAACGCATGGAACAAGTGAAGATCCCGCTTATGCGCTTGATGAAGTCTTTAACCTTTTGAATGTGTACAGAACAAGTGAGGTGGTGGTTACATTTTTAGACGGCATTGATGATCAGCGTCATGTTATGCAGTATCTTGAGATCCCTGAACACTACCACTACTCTGTTAACAACCAAAGACCACGCATAGATTTTCAAAATGAGCTTTTTAAAGAGGTGTATCAGATCCAGTCGCTGCTCTCACCCATAGAGCATCTTGATCTTGAGAGAAGTCCTATGATTACGGAAGCTTTGGCGATACTGATCAACTTTGTGATCGAACATGATTACCATATAGTGCAAAAGATGTCGATGCCGCGTATCATCGATAACCGTCGTTTTATGTACCTTGGTAACAATGCTTTAGAGCAGATGGGGATCATCTCCAAAGATACCAAAGAGTTTACACTTCTTAAAATGATGGATAAGAGCTCAACAGCTATAGGTAGACGGCTTCTCAAAGAAAGACTCTTAAACCCCATAATGGACAAAGATGAACTGCAACGCCGCTATAACCTTATAGAGAGGGTCTCTTCTCATGTCAGATATCTCGATGAGATGATGCGGGGAGTTTATGATCTTGAGAGACTTTCACGCCGTTTAAATCTTGGTCGCCTGCACCCTTTTGAGATGAACCATATTTATGACTCAATGCTCAGTGTAAAAGAGTTGATGCTTTATGTAAAAAAACACAAGATTCAAAAAACTCCTTTCCATGAGAGTGAAGTGGATGAATTTTTACGTGATATCCAAAAAACGATCGATCTTGACATCTCAAGACGCTTTACAAATGCAACGGTAGATGAAAACTTTTTGATGAACGGTGTCGATGAGACCATAGATACACTTGCAAAAGAGAATGCCGTGATGCTCATGGCTTTTGAAGATATCATGAAAAAGATCGAAACTCTTTTAGAAGATGCCAATGCAAGTGGTGTAAAAAGCTTAGTGACTTTGGGTCTGTTGGAAAAAGAGGGTTATTATATATCACTCTCAAAAAACAGATTTTCCCTTATAGAGAATGCCTTTAAAAAAGATGAAGAGCTTTGTACATTCAACATAAAGAAATTGACCAACAATGTCAAGATCACTTCTGCTTTTACAGATGAACTCTCAGATAGAATCATGAAAAACAGAAGAAAGATCGTAGTGCTTGTCAAAGAAAAATATATACAGCTACAGTCTCTTTTTGAGAGACGCTACTCACTTTTATTTGACAGGGTGATCTCATATGTTGCAGATCTTGATGTGGGGGTAAGCTCTTCTAAGATAGCTCAAACCTATAAACATTCACGCCCAATGATTGTAGAAGCTAAAGATGATGAGAACTTTATGCAGATCATGCAACTGCGTCACCCGCTCATAGAGATACAGGAGCGTGGTGGCATCTATGTCCCAAATGATATCGTTATGGGAACAAGAGACTATATGGATCTGCCACACCCTGAAACGGTGATGCTGGATGTGGCTGTACATGATGGACACGATATAAACGGTGTGTTGCTTTATGGGATTAACTCAAGTGGAAAAAGCTCGCTGATGAAAAGCATAGGGATCGCAACTCTCATGGCACAGTCGGGCTTTTTTGTAAGTGCTGCCGTGATGAAATTTACTATTTTTGACTCACTTTTTACCCGTATAGTCTCCAAGGATAACCTTGCAAAAGGGTTGTCAACTTTTGCAGTTGAGATGCTTGAACTGAAAAATATTTTTAACCGTGCAACGGTGCGTTCTCTTGTGCTTGGTGATGAGATAAGTCATGGTACTGAAACGCTCTCGGGTGTTGCCATCGTTGCAAGTGCTATCATCAAACTTGCACAACTTCGCTCACTCTTTTTGTTTGCAACACACCTGCACCAGCTCTCAACGATGAGAGAGATCACTACACTTGATAATGTAGTTGATCTGCACCTTAGTGTGGAGTATGATGAGCAAAAAGATACACTTCTTTTTAACCGTGTACTGCAAGCGGGAAGCGGTAGCAGTATTTATGGGCTTGAGTTTGCCAAGTCA
>JALUKO010000085.1 GCA_027056525.1 Helicobacteraceae bacterium
TTGGCACACCAGCCAAGATATATAGAGGAGGTAAAAAAAGGGGTTGACCTTGTACTTAGCGGGCACACACACGGCGGGCAGCTCTACCCTTTCAGGTTCCTGGTCAAACTGCAACAACCCTACATAAGCGGTTTGCACACCCATAAGAAAAACTTGCAGATCTATGTAAACAAAGGAACAGGTTTTTGGGGACCCCCTATGAGACTCGGTGCTTCTTCTGAGATTACCGAGATCATTATCAATCCTGCATAACTACTCTAGGATCAAATCAGACTTCACTCTTTTAAAGGCTTCTTTCACATCCTCTTGGGTAACGCTCTCTTTGAGGTCTATATAGTAACTGTAAAGAAGTCTTTTGTTCTTTGATATCTGTAGTTTTAGATAGCTTGTCGGAAACCCCTCTAAAGCTTTTTTCTCATAGTTTTGGTTACTGTTACAGGTGATACCCTCTTTTTTTGAAACTTCTAAAACCGTACTGCATTGTTCATCAAAAGGGTAGAGAGGTTGAAGTGCATTTGTTATGGTGCTATCTGGAGGAAAAACAAGCAGTCTCATACACTCTACTTTTTTTTGCGCGAATGTTTTGTCATAAACATTTACAACCGCGTTGTCTGAACAGCCACTTAAAAGCATCACAAACACAACAAAAATATACTTCATCTACTTTTTCTTAAATATTAAAAGTGTCTTGTCCTGAGTATCATAGAGTGAAAAAGTTTGTTTATCGACAAGTTTGAGAGTTGGAAGTTTTTGAAAGCTCTTTATCTTATGGAAGTACTGCACTATGGTATTTTGG
Source organism: Helicobacteraceae bacterium (assembly GCA_027056525.1). Lineage (GTDB taxonomy): Bacteria > Campylobacterota > Campylobacteria > Campylobacterales > Sulfurimonadaceae > Sulfurimonas. Next base: position 797 of record JALUKO010000085.1, read on the forward strand.
TATTTTGTGTATCGTCCATCTTTATCTTGTACAAAAAGTGTAAACTTGGTATGAAGTTCATCATTGGCAAATGAGGCATCTACACTTAAAAACTCATTTTCATTTTCACTGCTCATTGTTCCCTCAGCAACATCACTAAAACCATAAAGAGTGTTGATATCAGCTATGAAAACACCATCGTCATTGAGTTTTTCTGCTACAGCTTCCAAAAATCTAAGCAGTTCCTCTTTGTTTAAAAAATTGAGTACATCAAAAATTGCCACAACTGCATCATACTTTCCACTTACTTGTGAAACATCTACACATTCGGCATCAAGTCCCTGAGCCTTGCACTCATCTACCATAAGAGCGCTCAGATCAACCCCTTTGCAGAGGACACCGTCACTCTCCATACGACGCATAAAGCCACCACGACCACATCCGACATCAAGAAGGGTTTTTATATCGTAGCTGTCAAGTTCGCTTCTGTAAAGATCATAAAGGGCTTCTGTAGCCTCCTCTATACCAAGGAGATGTTCAGCTTTTGCATACAGATCAAGGCTGTCTATGGTTGTTTCAGACATTAAGCGTTTTGCTCTGCTTTGATAACTTTGTTGATCTTCTCATATATGTCAAGTACTTCATCTTTTTTGGCAACATAGCTGTTTTTGTTTGCGATGAGATAGGTTGAAGACTCCATGATATCCTCTACAACTTCCAAGCCGTTTTGCTTCATGGTTGTACCTGTTTCTACTATGTCAACAATCATATCGGCAAGCCCGATAAGAGGCGCTAGCTCTATGGAACCATACAGCTTAATGATATCTACAGAAACCGCGCGCTGCTCAAAGTAACGTTTTGTGATGTTTACCATCTTGGAAGCTACTTTGATCTCCGGTTTATTCAGATCGAGTTTCTCACCCTTGCGCATACCGATAGCCACTTTACACACACCACGTCTGAGATCAAGAAGTCTGATCACGTCCAAGCCCTGCTCTTCGAGCGTATCAAGCCCTACTACACCAATATCAGCGGCTTGATGAAATACATATGTTGCAACATCCTGATTTCTTACAAGTAAAAAACGGAAATTCGGTGTTTCTAAAATCAGTTTTCTGTCATCAAAAACAAAACTATCGCCAAAAATAGTTTCAAATATCTCTAGTGTCTCTTTTGCTATACGACCTTTTGGAAGCGCAACTGTCAGCATCGTTTATCCTCATCATTTTCCACTCATACTTAAAGAGCATCAATATATAATTTTCGCAATTTTATCCAAATATAGCTCAATCTTTTATGAGAGAGAGTATTTTCTTCATCCCTTCAAATAAAAGCATCTCATTCACTGTAGCTTCTGGAAAAATACTCATAAATCTTTTTGCATCACCACCCGTTAGAACGATCGGCATCTCATAAGAGATCACTTCTGAGTAAAGCGTTTTGAGGTAGCCGTAACTTATGGCATCTTGAGAATTTTTTGCAAGATTGTTGAGATCAAGAAAAAAGTTAAAAGGGTAGTGAAGTTTTGGTGATATTGTGGCATAAGCCCTACTCATAGCCTCAATACCCGGATAGATAAAGCCACCTTGAAACACACCATTTTTTACCACATCGACAGTGATAGCACTTCCTGCATCAATGATAACGCCCTCTTCTACTGCCTCACAGGCAATGATACGGTCAATGCCCATAGTCTCATAGTAATTTTGCATATTGACAAAGGGCGCGATATCTATCCAGTTTTGAAGGTTTTTTAAAAGTTTTTTTACTTCTGGATTCACACAAATATAATATACTTTTTCTTTGAGGCTTTGTGGATCAAAACCACTCACATACTCTTTGTAGTCCTCTTGCGTATCATCATTATAAAAATGGTAAGAGGTGTTTCCGATGTCGCATAAAAGCATTAGCTTAGTTTCCAGCCTTGGGCTTTGAATGCTTCTTTTGCCTTCGAGCAAAGCGGTGCGTCTATGAAAAGCACTTTATGCTTAAAATTATGCTCACAGTACACTGAAAGCTTGTGGTATATCTCTTCAAACTTATGAACATCTTTCATAAGAATCCTGCTTTTTTGAGAGATAGCAAATATAGCCCAGAAGTAACCACGTACATCCGTTGCTTTATAGATTTTTATTTTATTTCTAATCCCAAGCTCTTTAGGAAGTATCTCTTGCATTTTTTTAAAAATTTTGCCCTCTTGTCTGAGAGAATCAACAACCGTTTGCATATCTATTTGTAAGCCTTTTTGAGATATTTTACTGTGTATTTTATCTAAAGTTTCCTTGTGAAAGCGATACAAAAAAAGCTTAGCTCATAAAACCCGGATATATCTTTTTAATGATATAGTATATCTTACACCCTAAACAATAGTTTGCAAGAGCGTCCAACAAAGAGCAGATCAGAAAAATAGCCGCTACAATATACATAAACGTAAACCAGCTAAATCCATATGCGATGATGAGCAAAAGAACAAAAAACAAACCAAAATAAGAAGCCAACTGCTTGGCACCCCCATCGACCATCACATCTTTCAATCTCAAAGCTTTTTTTAAAAATTTTGCAACTCTAAATAATGGAGAAAGCTCTTTGTTACAAAAAATTCTTAAAGCAAAATCAGCAAATAAAAAAAATAAGAACACTATATTATTTGTAAATAAAAAACCTATTACACATAAACTGACAAATACAGAAGTAAGCCTCGAAACATTGGAATCTATATTTTCAAAGCTCATAGGGCAAGAATGAGACATTAATAAAAGCCTTTTACATAAGTTATTTAAAGCGAATTCTAGTGTTATATTCTTAAAATAGAATTATTTTATTTTCTTATCTTTTCTTCTATAGTTTTTTGAATAGTATCAAGGTTTTTATCTATAGCAAAACAGCTTCTCATTGTACACGCAAGATACTCGTTGTATCTTTGTGGTTTTTTTAATAAATAGGGGTATTTTATTGTAGCTATTTTTAGTTTGTTTTGCTTGAGAGCTTGCCTACTGCCTTTTAATGTCACCACTTCTATGTTTTTCATTAAAAAGGCAATAGCGAGTGATGGAGCGTTGGAGAGCTCCTGTGTTAAAATATTTTGCATATTTTTTAAACTCTCAAAAGCCACTTTTTCATACTTTCTTGATTCTGTTAATGAGGCCATATTTAGCAGGTTTTGAAACATTTTTCCAAGTGCAGATGTGTAGTACTTGTCTTCTACACCCGCTTCGACTATAAACTCATCATCACTCAGATACCATACACCGTTTTTGTAAAACTTATGGATAGCCTTCCTTAGCAAATACTCTGCAAGATCAAGTTTTTTCTTCTCAAAATCAACTTCATAGCCTGCGATGAGAGCAGAGATCAAAAAGCTGTAATCCTCTAAAAGTCCAAGCTGTGTAGGCTCTTTATTTGCAATACTTTGATGGTAAAGCTCTCCTCTTATGAGCATAAAATCCAAAAGTGCCTGAAGATGACGATCTGCTTTTTTTGCATACTTCTCATCAATGATAGAAGCTTTATACAAAGCCTCTATCATCATCGCATTCCATGCCGTATTTATCTTTGTATCTATAAAAGGATATGTTTTTTCTTTGCGGATATTTAGAAGTTCTTGTTTAAAACGATCAAATCCCTTTGGACGTTTATCACTCAAGAAGTTGATATGTACCTTACCCTCAAAATTTCCACGCATACTAAGATCAAGTGCTTTTTCTATCTCTTTTGCATATGGATTTTTTGCAAGGGCATCCTTAACTTCTGCTATACTAAAGATAAAATACTCCCCCTCTTTATGATCACTATCCGCATCACTCGCACTCAAATAAAGTTCTTGATCCACAAAACGCTTATCAAGCATTTGTATGGTTTCATCTACAACATCAGCATAGAGTTTTTTGTTTGTTACAAGAAAGCCTCTTACATACAGAGGTATGAGTTCTGCCTGATTATAAAGCATCTTCTCAAAGTGTGGTATCTCCCATGCTGCATCGGTGGCATAACGAAAAAAGCCGCCTTCTATATGATCATATAAACCTCGAAGTGCCATAACATCAAGCATTTTGTATGCTTGTTCTTGTAGTTTTTTTTCATTGCTTATGAGAGAAATAT
>JALUKO010000086.1 GCA_027056525.1 Helicobacteraceae bacterium
CATCGGTTCCATCATCTGTGAAACTACAGGCTTCAAAAACTTCTGATGCATACGGACTCAGACTTAGGTTTACTACCCCTATCAGCACACAAAAAGCATCTACTGCCACTCAGGATAAAGAGACTACGTCCAACCCTTTAGCATCACTTCCAACCAAACAAAGTGACAATCTTGAGCAAAGCTACTATATAGTTATAGCTATACTTATCATAGGTATTGCCATACTTTTGTTTATCAAAAAAAGAGTAAATCCAACTCAGGCAAAACAGCTCAATTCCCCTTGGCTTTTTAAAGAGGTACAACCTGTCCAACCTACACCAAACACACAAACAAATGATCTAAAAGATACATCAAGTGATCAGAGTGTCAGCATCAGGTTTCAAAAAGCGCTTGATAGTGAAAACACGGTTGTTATGTTGGATTTTGGAGAACAAAGTTATCTTGTACTTATGGGAAAAAGCAATATTTTACTGGATAAATTTACACAGAACAAACCTTCCACACAGGAAGATTTTGAATCGATTTTACAAAACAGACACCAAGAGCTTGATGACTTCTTACATGCTAAAAATAAGACAAAAGAACCACTACAAGCTTACAAAGAGCGAGCTGCTTCTATACTCTATGAAACATAAAGGGAGTACGTTTAAGTATTGTCTCTCTCAAACCTTTCCCGTAAAAGCTTTTTAATCATTTTAATATTTGAAATATGAAGCTCATAACTCTCATCCATCATTTTATTGATATGAAAAACCTCTGTTACAGTGATCCCGTAAGGATCTTTTTTCTCTTTTACAATACTATTGTTCTCATCAAAAGAGTAGAGGTAAAGGTTTTTACGAGTAAATTGTATGTAGTATGTAAGAACCATCTCATTTGAGTGTTTTTTCTCTATAGCCACTACGACACGCTGATCAGGATTATAGTCCCCATCCAGGTTTAAAAGCTTTGTTGCCTCTTGTATATTCATATAACCTATATAAAATTTTGTGTAGAGATCATGATATCTTTGAATCTTATGATTCATCAAAAACTGCATATCCAAGATATGCTTTTTATGACTCCTGATTGTTTTAGTGATCCAAGAAAGAGTATTGTAATAACGAAACGGATGAAGCTTTAAAGTGTGTGCTTCTACCATTTTGCTGGACTTAACTCTTGATTTTGGCATCAATTTTGTATTTTTATTACTTTGTATATATTCAAGTACTTTTTGAGCAGAGAATTCCTTTGTGAACCACACCTTACAGTATGATGGAAACTGTCTCGCACCCGTCGCACCTTCATTTAAAATGATCAATGCCTTGATCTCATAATTTGGAAAAATAATCTCTAAAAGTGCTTTTTTCTTACGAAGTCTTTTTCTGAGCTTTAACACAGATTTCACAAGTGTCATCTCTACAAAATAGAGCTCTTTTTTTGTAAAGATCATAGCATCAAACTCACTGATCTCTCTACTTTTTGTTCTATACACTATTTGCTGTTTCTCGCTGATAGAAAGAGTATTGGCATAAGCTTTTTGTTTGTTTTGATGAAAACCTTTTAATATAAACTTTTCCACTTCATCGTTGTTTTCAACATATCTTAAAAGCTTTTCATATATAAAATTTTCAAAAACTTCACCTTCAAATGAGCGGTATGAACTTAAATAAGAGGGATCTTCTTTATCTATACCTTTTTCCACCAAGGACAAAAGATGTCTTGTGTTATAGGAGTAGTGTAGCAGATTGTCTGCTATATCACTATAGTCCAGAGTCTGAATCGATTCACTGATATCTAGCATAATTTATCCATGATCTAAAAGGCCATTTCATGATTTTTAAAGAAATCATCAATCACATTTCTATACTCTTGTATATCATCTATATTGTTCACAAGGTTTCTTAAAACCGAAGCACCTCTATAGCCCTTGGAGTATGTATGCACATGCTTTCTAAATATAGCTACACCACGCTGACCGTAAAAGTCAATCATTCTGTCAAAATGTTCCATAATGATTTGATGTTTTACACTATTATCAATCTCGCTAGAACCATTTTTCAATTGATGAAAAATCCAAGGAGCACCTACTGCTCCGCGACCTATCATTACACCATCACAGCCGGTATGCTCTAGCACCCATTTTGCCTTTTCATAAGAGTCTATGTCACCATTTGCAATCACCGGAATATTTACCGCTTCTTTGATCTCTTTTATTGCATTATAATCAACAGCTGCTTTAAACTTTCCGGCACGAGTTCTTCCATGTACTGCCAAAAAATCTGCACCGTTATCCTCGACGATTCTAGCAATCTCAATATGGTTCTTTTTTTCAAAACCAAGTCGTATCTTGACACTTGTCATTTTTTTATTTGAAGTATCTTTGATTGTTTTGATGATCTCACCCATCAAAGGTAGATCCAGAAGCAGTGAACTTCCACTTCCATGACCTACAACTTTTGGAACCGGACATCCACAATTAAGATCTATGATATCTATACCCTCTTGATCGTTGAGTATCTCTACCGCACTTTTGACAATATCCGTACTTGCTCCGGCAATTTGAACAGAATAAGGATCTTCAAGAGGACTTTTTTCTAACATATGGAGGGTTTTTTTAGAGCCATGTGCCAAAGCATTTGAACTGAGCATCTCACTCACAGTCAAGTCTGCTCCAAATTTTTTGACAACACTTCTAAATGGCAGGTCTGTAAATCCCGCAAGAGGAGCCAGTACATATACCGGCTTATCAAAAGAAAGTTTGTCTAACATTGTATGTTGCCCTTGAAATATTTTCTATATTATAAAGACAATGCTCACTATCTTTTATACTATAAAAAAATTAAATAAATAAATTTATATTAAAGTGTTTATTACACTCTTTTAATGCACGGTATGATTTAAAGTTTAAGTACTCATTTGGCTGAGAATTTTCAAGGATCTCATCCGCAGGTGCTAACATCTCTAAATCAAACAGTGTGTACAGGTATGCGTCCATCGCTTCATCTTTTTCTTCACTGAGCGTTTCAAAGAGTTTGATTCTTTGTTCTGGAAGCATACCGCCTGCCAATACAGTTGAAATTTTTATATAGTCATTCTTATCAAGATCCAACTCCTCAAATAATGCTAAAAGTGCATCATTGGAAACTTCTAAAGCGTTCTCACTTGCATTGACTCTTTGAAGAATGATAAAGAGTGCTTCTTTTGTCAAGAATTCTTTGTACTTTTCAATTGCATAGAGCGGCGCTGTTTTTACATAGTCGGTATATGCTTCAACACATAAATTTCTGTCATATTTGTTTGCATGGCTCAAAATATCTTCCGCAGAAATATCACCTTTTTTATAGCGATTTCTTTCATTTTGGATCACCAAAGCATTATCTGCCGGCAATGAATACTTTTTAAGCTCTACAACTTCCCCGCTTTTAATATTGTTAATAAGCTTAATAACGTTATTGATCTTCTCATTTGCAGTATCTGCACTTAAGGTTTGAGACGGAAATAACACTGTATTATCGACTAACTCACCTAAAAGTTTATATCTTGGTGTTTTAAACACATGGTTTCTGTTTTCTTTACCAAGATATGCCTCTATGATGGCATCGATGAGTTTTTCATAATCTTTTTCATATTTACGAAGTTTAAAACTTCCAAGCATAGAATAAAAAGCCATATGAAATACACTTGCAAGATATAGCAAGATCATCGGAAGAACTACCCACAAAGCGATAGACAAAGATGGCAATGGAATACCAAAGAAATCCAAACTCATACTATCTTGTGTTATAAAAGCATAAACATACCATCCCGCTAAGATGATAAATATTAATGCTGCTATTGTGTATCGCTTTATATACATAATTCTTCCTTATTTAGTTTGATTTTTCTACTATTTCTCTACAATCAATACAGTATATCGCATGAGGCTTAACTTTAAGTCTTTGAAAACCGATCGGATCCTCACACATCTCACAAACACCATAATCACCTGCTGCAATTTTTCCAAGTACAACGTTTATTTCCCTAAGTTCCTGCTCTTGTTGAGAAACTATTGCACTCTCAACCATAGAGTTATTGTTAACGGCTGCATGGTCACCCTCATCATTTAATTCCAATGAGTTTAGTTGATCCAACTCATCATTAACGCCAGAAATATTTTTTAATATCTGAGCCTTACGACTCTCTAAGATCTCTTTAAAGTAGTTTAACTCACTATCTTGCACTTGCTTTCCTTACTTATGATATGGGTGGTTACTTAAAATCGAAAACCCCCTATAAATCTGCTCTAGCAAAACCACTTTTGCTATCTTATGACTCATAGTTAATTTACCTAAACTTATAACAGCGTCACTTTTTTTTAAAAAGCTCTCTTCAAAGCCATAAGCTCCACCAACGAAAAATTTAACGGACATTTTATCATTTAAAAGCTTACTAAATTCAAAACTATCGATTAATTTTCCATCAGGATGTAAACTTACGCAAAATCCTTTGCCTAAATAAGGTTCAAGAGCCCTTGTATACGCCTGTTTTGAGGACTCTGGTGAAATCGTGTGTGATTTTGCTACATCTTTGGGAAAAAGTTCTATATCTTCCACTTTTGCGAAGCGGCTTATCATCTTTTGAAGCTCTTTATACAAAGGATCATATGTTGAACGCTCTTTTTTGGCAATACTTATGATATCTATTTTCACTTTATTCTACCAATCCGCTTCCAATAACATGATACGTTACATGTTTAAAAGTATCCTCTTTTTTCACACCGCCAATGGCAGCAACAAGATGTTTTGATTTGGAAGCTATCTCATCAAGCTTCGTGCCAAGTACCGAAGATATATCTTTTTTTGTTGTTGTATCTCTATATGCACCAAGACCAATATAGTTAAGGTCAAGCGCATTGGCTTGCACAACCTCTTGCTCGTTATGTGTTGAGATACCGAGAATTTTATCATTTTTAATCACACTGCGTAAAATCTTTACAGCCTTGTGTATATCCCGATCAATCATTTTAAGATCTTCTTGCCCCACATGAACGCCATCACAAAACTCTATGAGCTCATAAGCATCATTGACTATCAAAAAGCCCTCATAAAGTTTACGTATCTGTATAAGCTGCTGCTTTATAAAGGCGATATCTGCATTTTTATTTCTGTACTGAATAATCTCTGCATTGTTTTGTTTGGCTATATCGACGAATTCTTCTACACTTATACCTTTGTTATCTAAAAGATCTTGATCACATAAAGCATAGAGTCGCATAACTTAGGAAGCTTTTAAAAGTGTTAAAAGATCTGAGAGAGTATTTTTTAGCTCATTTCTATTGACCACCATATCAATAGAACCTTTCTCTAGTAAAAACTCTGCTCTTTGGAAGCCTTCTGGAAGATCTGAACCAATAGTTTGCTTGATCACTCTTTGACCCGCAAAACCAATCAGTGCTCCCGGCTCAGCGATGATAATATCACCAAGCGTTGCAAATGACGCACTCACTCCACCCATAGTTGGATCTGTTAACACAGAAATATACGGAAGTTTTTCTTTGGCAAGTTTGGCAAGTGCTGCTGATGTTTTACTCATCTGCATAAGCGAGAATGTACTCTCTTGCATTCTTGCACCACCACTTGCACTGATGATGATAAGTCCCTGCTTTTTCTCTATGGCACGGTTTACCGCACGCACAATCTTCTCACCCTCTACAGAGCCCAAACTTCCACCCATAAAAGCAAAATCAAATACAACAAGTTGTGCAGGAACACCGTTGATAGTACATTCACCACTGACAACAGATGAACTTCTTCCGGTTTTTTTCTTCCCCTCTTCTATCCGTTTTGCATACGATTTTTTATCGACAAATTTTAAAGGATCAACCGGTTTTAGGTTTTCATCAAACTCTACAAAACTCTCTGCATCGGCTAAAAGAGCAAGTCTTTCTTTCACGCCTATACGAAGGTGGTAACCACATTTTGGACATACATAGTTTTGATTTTCAACCTCTTTATAATACATTAAAGATTGACAAGATTTACATTTGATCCAATGTGCCGGTGCTTCATTTTTAGTTGCTTGCTGTTTTGTTGTTTGGTTTCTGGAAAAAAGATTTAAGAGGTTCAAAAAATATCCTTATATGTATAAATAATAGCGATTATACCTAATTTATACTTTATTTTGAAATTTTTTGAAACGATTTGGGTTAAAAAAGTGGACTCACCCTTTCAAAAAGGGTCAGTCTAAGAGGTTTATTTAAGAAGTGACTGCGTAATGCTTCTAGCAGCTTCACGACCATCATATGCGGCGGTTACAACAAGGTCGGCACCTCTGAAACAGTCACCTCCGGCATAAATACCCGAAGTTGTCGTTTCATGTGTTTGCTCATCTATGATGATACCGCCCCATGAATTTGTCTCGATTCCGTTTTCAGCTAAAAACGGAGGAACAACGGGATCAAAGCCTAATGACATAATGATAACATCGGCATTGACTCTACACTCGCTTCCCTTAATCTCTTCCATGCGTTGGCGACCAGACTCATCTTTGGCACCTAAAGTGGTTTTCACCACTTCTACTGCAACTGCCTGATTTTCTTCATTGAGTATGATCTCTTTTGGAGAAACAAGAAAGGTAAAATCAACACCCTCTTCCATAGCATTTTTATACTCTTTCTTACTTCCTGGCATATTTTTTTCATCACGTCTGTAGAGACAAGTAACACTTCTTGCACCCTCACGTTTTGCAGTACGCAGACAATCCATAGCGGTATCACCACCGCCGATCACGACAACGTTAAGGTCTTTAAAGTCAAACTTTTTATCATAAGAGAGTTTAAACTGTTTACGCTGAATTGCCGTTAGATAGTCCATTGCCGCATATACATTTGATGCATTCTCACCGGCAAGTCCTGCAGACTTTGCTTTTGTAGCACCAACACCTATAAACATCGCATCGTGATTAGAAGCGATCTCTTCAAACGAGATATCGTTACCCACTTCACAGTTAAGTATCAGTTTAAGTCCTGCTTCTTCAAGAAGTTTTACACGGCGTTCTACTATTTTTTTATCAAGTTTAAAGTTTGGAATACCATAAGTTAAAAGTCCACCCGCTTTGTCACTTTTCTCATACATAGTCACGGCTATACCTGATCGCAAAAGATAGGTTGCAGCAGAAAGTCCCGCAGGTCCACTTCCAATAACAGCTACCTTTTTATCTGTAGTTACTCCTGGAAATTCCGGCTTATATCCCGCTTTGAAGCCTGCTTCTGTAATATGTGTCTCTACACTTCCGATGGTGATCGCGCCATGTCCGTCATTGAGCGTACAGTCACCCTCACAAAGTCTGTCATGGGGACAAACACGCCCCATCACTTCTGGAAACGGCGATGGCTCATTTGAAAGCTTAAATGCAAACTCAAGGTCTTTTTCACTGACCGCTTTTAACCACTGTGGGATGTAGTTGTGAAGCGGACACTTGTTTAAACAAAACGGGTCTCCGCACTGGATACATCTGTCACTCTGTGAAGCGGCATCATGCTTGTTAAATACTTCATAAATTTCACCAAAATCTTTTGTTCTCTCAACTACCAATCTTTTAGTTGGGTCTATTCTTTCAGTTGCTAAAAAATCTCTCATATTAATCTCCGTTCTCTAGGTTAAGAGGTAGTTTTGTTAAGTTTTTAGGTTTAACGAGCCAGAAGTTTCTCACCTCTACTCTAAAGTTCTCCAATAAATCCTGTGCTTTTGCACTACCTGTTTCAACTACATAATCTTTTAAAAGTCTTTTGAGGTAGTGTCGTGCCTCATCACCCTCATCGGTATCGATTCTTACAGCTTCTACAAGCTCACCGTTTACATTTTCAATGAAACTGTGCTCTTTGTCATATACAAAAGAGATACCACCTGTCATACCCGCACCAAAGTTGATACCTGTACGTCCAAGAATGACGACAACACCACCTGTCATATATTCACAAGCGTTATCTCCAGTACCCTCAACAATAGCAAACGCTCCAGAGTTACGAACTGCAAAACGCTCACCCACACTTCCTGAGACATAGAGTTTACCACCAGTAGCACCATATAAACATGTGTTACCGCCTGCTGAATATTCTTCCCCTTCATTATCGGAAGTTATGATGATCTTACCACCGTGCATACCTTTACCGATGTAGTCATTTGCTACACCATCAAGGTAGATAGAAACACCCGGGATCAAAAATGCACCAAGAGCCTGACCCGCTATACCACTAAGGTTGATCTTAATGGTATCAGGTTTCAGACCTTCATCACCGTAGTATTGTGCGATCTCACCTGAGACAAGTGCACCAAAGCTTCTGTGAATATTTTGTATCTCTCTTTTTATACGTATCGGATGCTCCGGATGCTTTATGGCAACCATAGCTTCTTTAAGTACCTCTTTTTCAAATGCGTTATCATCAAACGGAGGGTTAAACGCTTGTTGATGTGTGTTAATCCCCTCTTCCTGATGAAGTACGGAAGAAAAGTCAAATTTTTTGGCTAACGGAGCATCTTTGACTTTTAACAGATCAACGCGACCTATCATCTCTTCCATAGTTTTATAACCAAGTTCCGCCATTATTGAGCGAATATCCTCAGCTAAAAGTGTAAAGTAGTTGATCACCTGATCCACATGCCCTTTAAAGAACTCTTCACGTAGTTTGTCATTTTGTGTAGCGATACCCACTGAACATTTGTTGACATGACATATACGAAGCATTTTACAACCAACGATCGTAAGTACACCTGTACCAAAAGCATAGCTCTCTGCACCTAAAAGTGCAGCTTTTACAACGTCCAGACCTGTTTTGAGACCACCATCGGCTTGAACTTCTACAAGACCACGAAGATTGTTTGCTTTGAGAGCATTATGAGCTTCTGAGAGTCCTAACTCCCATGGGTTACCCGCAAATTTGATGGAGGTAAGCGGAGCGGCACCCGTACCACCGTCACCACCGGAGATAATGATCTTGTCCGCATATGCTTTGGCAACACCTGCTGCAATAGTTCCAACACCTATGGTAGAAACAAGTTTTACAGCAACGCGAGCTTTGGGATTTACCTGTTTCATGTCAAAAATCAGTTGTGCCAAATCCTCGATCGAGTAGATATCGTGGTGCGGCGGAGGTGAAATAAGTGTAACACCCGGAACAGTATGACGAAGCTTACCGATCAGAGGCGTTACTTTATGCCCTGGAAGCTGACCACCCTCACCCGGTTTTGCACCTTGTGCAACTTTGATCTGGATCTCTTCAGCCGAACGCAAATACGCCGGTGTCACACCAAAACGACCTGATGCGACCTGTTTGATCTTGGAGACTCTCTCAGTACCAAAGCGATCTTTATCCTCCCCACCTTCACCTGAGTTAGACTGTCCACCGATTCTGTTCATGGCAATAGCAATGGTCTCATGAGCTTCAGGAGAGATAGAACCAAGACTCATAGCAGCTGATGCAAAACGCTTAAAGATCGCCTCTTTTGGCTCCACTTCTGAGATATCTATCGGTTTTTTGTCCGATTTTATATCTAAGAAGTCACGGATCATTTTAAGACCGCGACCATTAACAACCTTTTTAAGTGCTTCAAAATCCTCTGTTTTTCCACTCGATGCCATCTTGTGAATAGCATGGATAACAGCCGGTCCAAAATCATGATGTTCCTGACCTGTGTAGAACTTGTAAAAACCACCAATATTGAGAGGGAATATTTTCTTAAATCCATCATTTTTAAATGCAGACTTGTGATACTTCTCAATTCTTTCATCAATATCTTCATATGAAAGACCTGGAACAGCAACATGAGAAGACTCAAAACACTCTCCAACAATTTCACGGGAAAGACCCATAACATCAAAAAGACCTGAGTTTCTGTATGAAGCTATCGTAGCAATACCCATTTTGGACATAATTTTTAAAAGCCCGCCGTTAAGTGCTGCATGCACTGACTTTAGAGCTTCTGGGATAGTGATCTTTTCGTTTTTCTTGCGTTTTAACTGCTTTATAGCCGTTGCAAAAAGTAAGTTTGGATAGATGGCACTCGCACCATACCCGATAAGCACTGCAGCGGAATGGGAGTCAACAACCTCACCTGTTACAGATATGATAGAAACAAGATGACGAATTTTGCTACGAAGCAGTGCAAAGTTCACACGCCCCACTGCCATAGCCATAGGGATCACTTTATGTTGCTCACTGAAGCCTGCATCATCTAAAATAACTATGCGTGTTCCATCATTTTTTACTGATTCAGTAATTTGTTCCACTAAAGCATTTAATGCATCTTTTAAACTTCCTGTATATGCGGTTGAGAAAGTATTGTTTTTGTAAAAAGACTGAAAACTCGGAGATTTCTCATCACCAAACGACTTGAGAACATCTAACTTCTCTAAAGTGATGATAGGTGAAATAGACTTGAGTCTATGGGCGTGAGATGGGATCTCATCGAGTATATTGTGCACTTCACCAAAACCGGTGTTGAGACTCATAACAACTTTTTCACGGATCGGGTCAATCGGTGGGTTTGTTACCTGAGCAAACTTTTGCTTGAAAAAATCAGTGAAGTTTCTTTGCTTGTCAGAAAAAGCCGCGAGCGGAGTATCATCACCCATAGAACCGACAGCTTCTTTGCCGTCGTTTATCATAGGTTCAATCACCTGCTCAACTATCTCTTCTGTGATGTTAAAGAACTTTTGTCTTTTCACAAGTGTGTCATCCTCCATCGCTGCTGATTCGCTGTACTGCTCCTCTACGTGCTCTTGAAGGTAGATCATATGTTCATTGAGCCATTTCATATACGGGTTTGAAGATTTCAAATAGTCATCTATCTCATTTGATTTGAGAAGTTTGCCGTATTTTAGGTCAAGTCCAAGCATCTCACCTGATTGTAAACGTCCACGCTCTTTGATCTGCTCTTCTGCTATATCTACAACACCATACTCAGAAGCGATCAGAAGGTTATTGTCTTTGGTTACTATATATTTGGAAGGTCTTAAACCGTTTCTATCGAGTACACAACCGATATAACGGCCATCTGTTACTGAAAATGCTGCGGGACCGTCCCATGCTTCAAACACTGTTGAATGGTACTCATAAAAAGCACGAAGTTCAGGATCCATATGGGGAGCATTTTGCCATGCTGATGGGATAACGGCACGAACAGCTTTAAAAAAGTCCATACCATTAACGATCAAAAATTCAAAAAAGTTATCAGCAGAAGCAGAGTCTGATGAACCCGGTTGAAGAATAGGAAGAAGTCTTTGGATCTCTTCATCTGTAAACACATCGCTTTTTATGGATTCGCTTTTGATCTCTACATTTATACGGTTACCCTCAACGGAGTTGATCTCCCCATTGTGTGCAACGGCACGAAACGGCTGAGCCAAACGCCACTCCGGAAGAGTGTTTGTCGAGAATCTTTGGTGAAACAAAGAGAAAGATATCTTGAAGTTCTCATCTTGAAGGTCTTTATAGAACTCTTCAATATGCGTAGGCATCACAAGCCCTTTATATGAAAGCACTTTTGAACTCATAGATGCTATGTAGAAATCTCTGTCATCTATAAGCTGATGTTCGGCCTCTTTACGAGAAAGGTATAAAAGAGCATCAAATCTTTTTGTTGCCATTATGGAGTTGGGAGTGATGATAAGCTGAACTATATTTGGTAAACTCTCTAACGCCTGCTGACCAAGAGCATTTGTATCTACAGGAACATCACGACGAAAAATGATCTTGAGATCGTTTTGATTACAGATCTCCTCTAGTGTATCGAGATGTTTCAACTCTTTTGTAAATACAGAAGCAACAGCAAACTGCTTTGGAAGTTCCACTCCGCTTTTTTGAGCTTCCTTGCGGATAAACTCTTCAGGCATAGATAAAAGAAGTCCACTTCCATCACCTGTTTTTCCATCTGCTGCAACAGCACCACGGTGCATCATACGCTCTAGTGCTGTGATAGCATCAGCCAAAACTTTACGAGAAGCTTTGTTGTTGATGTTGGCGACGAGACCAAATCCACAGTTATCCTTAAACGATCTTAGTAAATCATGATGTTCAACCATTCTAACTCCCAAATTTTATAATTTTATGCTAATTTCCGTTAAAATTAATCTCTTTTTAAAGAAACTTAGTCTATTTAGAGACAAGTGGTTATATTGTACTATTTAAAGGTTTAAGAAAGTATAATTATGAAAACACTTTTAGAAGAAATTACACTTTTGTGTATAAAAGAAGCAGGTAAATGCAAGGTTATATAATCAATCTCAGCAAGGTCAAAGATGAAGATCTTATAGTCACCATAGTATCAAGAGATAGCTTAGATACTCTTTATAGGTTCTATGGAGCACGCCATGGAGTTATAAATCTCGGCTTTAAAATTGACTATGAAAAAGAATCTTCTGCGAAATCAACCATATCCAGACTCAAAGATGTCATTCACATAGGATACCCGTGGATCAATGAGCATAAACTTTTACGACTTTGGCAGGATTTTACAGCACTTTTTTACAAACATCTCAAGGACACAGAAGATATAGATGAGTTTTACTTCCTTCTGCTTGAGAATGCCTCAAAAAACTGGAGCAAACAAAACCCCAAACGTATAGCAGTAGAATCTTATGTAAAACTCCTCGAACATGAGGGGCGACTCCATACGGAGATGGAGTGTTTTTTATGTCATGAGAAGATACGGGGAGAGATATCTCTCATACGCGCATATCTTCCAACGCACAAAGAGTGCACACATACTCTGAGTCTCAACCAGGAAGCACTTCTGGAACTCTTTCACCATAAGTCGAGTCTCTTTTTATCTGATGTAGAGATCGAGAGACTCTGGTATGTACTCTTAGAAGGACTGTAAGGTTTTTAGAGTTTGTTTTGCACTTTTTGCAGTAAAGCTTTCAACTCCCCTATGTCAGACTGAAGTGTTTGCAGTGTTACCTCCTCCTTTTCTTCCAAAGCGTTTTTGTCATCCTCTTTTATGGTGAAGATCGCATCCACAATGATACCTATGAAAAGGTTGATCATAATAAATGTAACGAGAAGTATAAACAGTATGAAAAACACCCAGGCATACGGAAACACTTCCATAACAGGTCGTGAGATCCCCATAGACCAGCTCTCCAGCGTCATAACCTGAAAAAGTGTGTACATTGACTTGCCCAGATCACCAAACCACTGAGGAAAAGCTTCAGCAAAAATGTTGGTCGCCATGATAGAAAAAACATAGAAGAACAACAACACCACCATAGAGATAGAACCGATACCCGGGATCACCTTCACAAGTGCTGCAATAATAACACGCATCTGCGGTACAACAGTCAGAAGTCTAAAGAGTCGTAAAACTCTCAATGCACGCAAAATGGAGAGTCCGTCATTTGCAGGAACAAGGGAGATCACAACCACAAAAAAGTCAAACAGGCTCCAAGGATCTTTGAAAAAAGAGACTCGGTGAACATATATGCGCAGTAGGATCTCTATGGTAAAAATACCGATAATGATGTTGTCAGACAGAGTTATAAGCTCACCGTAAGAGACCATAAGAGGCTGAGAGGTTGCAAGACCTAAGATAACACCGTTGAGAAGAATCATCGAAATGATAAAGTTTTTAAACTTTGTACTTTCTACAAAGGCATAAAGAGTTGAGTACATAGATAGTCTCCATTTTTTTGAATAATTTTAATCAATATTTTGGTTAACAATGTAAATGAGATAGAATATCAATCTCATTTCTTTGAAAGCTCTCTAACAGTTTTCTCTTCATTTGCATTTCACACCTTCGCTTAAGTAACATTTTGTGTGTTATTGCCAGAATCTTCCAAATAACACACAAAAATGAGTATTATTTAGATATATAGTATTTAACACACATGATATATTTAAGAAAAGTGGAGGTTTTTTTTAAAAACAGTCAATTATTTGGCAAATAGTCATATTTTTCATAATTAACACACAAATTATATGTTTGTTAATGTTGCTTTTTGGAGTTGATTTGTGTAAAATGTTCGTTGAATAAATAGGTATGCTGCTGCTTCGCAGCAGCATACCGACCCGCGTCGAGGAACTTACGTTCCCTCCTCCGCTTGGTACGCAGTGCTAAAGCACTACATACCAAGCTGTCGGAGCAAACAC
>JALUKO010000087.1:0-8714 GCA_027056525.1 Helicobacteraceae bacterium
AATTTGTATAATGAGTGAGAGTTAAACTCTCAAACTCTTTAAAGAGGATTTTATAAGAAGCCGAGTTCTGTAAGTATAGGTCTTATTCCAGAAGCTATTTTTATAAGCTCATCCACAAATATACCCTCTGCTTTATCTTCTAAAAGCCACTCATCTATACGCTTGATCGTATCTGTTTTTTCATCTTCGCTCAACTCTTTAGAGTTAGTAACCGCATCTTTAATTTTTTGTAAATGTTCGTGGTGTTTATGTGAACTCATCATCTTTCCTTTTTAGTAATAATCATATTTTCCAGCTTCTACATCTTCTTTAATAGCATCAATTTTTTCTTGAATAATACTAAGTAGAAGTGTGGCTGCTTCTCTGTCATCAACTTCGGGTACATCCCAGTCACTAATTTTCATATTTGCTTTAAAGAGTAAGTCAACCTCTTTATGTATCTCTGATTTACGACTTTGTAGTTCTTTTTCTATAGTGTTCATTATATTTCTCCTACGAAAAGAGTATACATTATTTTTTATTAAATTTACGTGACATTCCTACTTATCTACCAACTTAAGTGTGTCTATATTATAGAAACTTTTGAGTTCATTATAAAGATCGGGAAATTCTCTTTTGAGTGCATGGGGAGATTCAAAAAATCGCTCAGTAGTAACGGCGAAAAACTCCGCTTCGTTTGTTGCAGCATAGGCTCCAAGGAGTTTATACTTTCCCCAGTCTCTGTTTTTAAGGACTACTTTACTCAGAGCATCATACTCTTTTGTAAGTATATGTACCCATTCATCATATTTTGCTTTTTCGATGGGTGGCACACCATCGATCTCACCATCCATAAAGTCAATCTCGTGGGCAAACTCATGCACGACAACATTATTGTGGCGTAGATGATACGCTTCATATTTTGCATCATGCCATGCGATAACAACCGTATCGTTGGCTGATTGTCCATCGATCAAAAAGTCCTCTTTTGTATAGATGCCTCCAGAGCTGTTGACACTCTTGGTTATCACGGCATTTGGGTACACGATAATAGTTTTTAAATTATCATAACAGTGTTTCATCCGGGTATGAAGCACTAACAAGCAAGCATAAAAAGCTATGATAACCTTCATCTCTTCACTCACTTGCAGCTCCACACCCACAAACTCTTTTGTATGAATAAACAGCAGTATCGATCTTTGTATTTTCTCTTTTTCCTCTTGGCTCAAATGGCGATAATGCGGTGTTTTGTTCAAGATTTTTTTATATTTATCATCAAAAGGGATCGTCTGAATCTTATGTAACCTCTCTTGCTCTTTTAACTTCAACAGCAGATACACTGCAACTGCACTTACCCCCAAACCACCAAACACAAGTAACAAAGCTGTATAGTATGTCATCTATAAAAATCTTTCAAGTTCCAATACCCCTTTCACAAAGGGGCTTTTTAACTTCTCCTGCATGATCTCACCCATCATTTGTTTGGCTAAAACAGAAAAAGACTCAGAGAGTGTCGGGTGCGGGTGTATAGTCGATATAAGATCACTTAAACCTAAGCTTTGAGAAACTATCAAAGCAGCCTCTCCCGCAATTGCATTTGCTTCATGGGTCATGATACTTACCCCTAAAATTTTATAGTTTTTCTTGCTAACAATAAACTTTAAATACCCTCTCGCTTCATCTTCAATCTGACTTTTTGCATCTACAGCATAGTCATACACACCTACTAACACTTCTTCGCCCCTTCGTTGTGCTTCCTCTTTAGAGATGCCTGCCATAACGATATTTGGTTCACTGAAAAGTACCCATGAGTTTTTGTCAAAATCAACTTTAAAGAAGTTGTGCTGTAAAAAAAGATTTTGTGCGATTGTATGTGCACCATACTGTGCAGTGTGTGCAAATTTTGGAAATTTTTCAACTACGTCACCGTTGGCATAGATGTTTTTGTTACTCGTTTGAAGATGTTCATCTGTCTTTATGCCATTATGATCAAATACCACCTGAGCATTTTCAAGATTTAATTCAGATATATTTGCGACTCTTCCCGTTGCTACCATAACTCTTTGTGAGTGCAGCGTATGCTCTTTGAGCCCTTGTGTATATGTGAGCTCAAAATCATCTTTATAGTCTATCTGCTGCACTGTGGCATTGAGAATCAGGTTCACATTTTTATTGTTTTGCAACTCCTTAAGTATATGATGTGCAAACTCTTCGTCTATATGCTTGAGTATAGACGCTCTTCGCCCAATCAAATTGATCTTAACTCCAAAACTAGAAAGTATTTGTGTAAACTCTATGGCAATAGGACCATCACCGATAATACTTAAACTCGATGGTAATTCCATCCGCTGAAAAAAATCTTCATTCGTCCAAATCTTAGAAGCGCCATCACCTTTATACTCAGGGATAAAAGCTTTTGAGCCTGTAGCAATAACACACTTGTCAAAAACGATCTGTGATGTAGTTTCATCTTCAAATCTCACAAGAAGTTTTTCATGATCTATAAAACTCGCTTCAGCATGAAACAGGTCGATATTCTCAAAACCGAGCAAAATATTTTTGGCAGCTTCTGAACGCTTTTTTAAAATACTCTCTTTTCTTTGAACGATCTTCTCCCACGCCAATGTATAGTGAGTCTCATCAAGAACAACACCAAACTCTTTGAGTAGTTCGAGACTTTTGACATATTTGGCGCTCACTTGCATAATTTTAGAAGGAATACACCCATCAAAGAGACACTCACCACCAAGAGTACCCAGTTTATCTATGAGAGCTATCTTTTTATCTTTATGCAGCTTTGCATACTCCATCGCTACAGGGGTTCCCGCAGGACCACCACCAAGTACTACCAAGTCATACTCTTGAATCAAGTCATCTAACATAATTTAGCCTTTTTATTTATTTGAACAACGCATAACTTCTATATTTTTGATCTTTTGTAATTTGTTAGAAACCTCTTCAAGCGTTGCCATCGCTTCATCATACTCTTTTTGTATCTTTTGTTTTTGAGCTTCAACCTTGTTTATCTGATACTCAATCTCCTGCATTGGGATAGAGCAACTCTTTGCCATCTCCTCCTCTTTTTGCAGCATCCACTCTGTAATTTTTTTCATAAATCCTTGCATACTATACCCCTTTTATAAATTTCTTTTCTAATTCTAGCACCTCTTGGGCAAACTGCTTCTCAATGGTTCTGTTATTTATAAGTCTTAGTAACACTTCCAATACAAAAGCAAAAATAAATGCACCCACTATATATACAGGAAAATGTTGTATAGAATCCGATGTGTAGTAAATGGCAAAACCTGCCGCACTAAAGGTACCGATGATTGCTAAAATGACCACTCCATAATTCGCTTTGGTCTCTTTAATGACAAAAAGATGTCCCGTATGTGTAAAACCTTGTATCAGAAGTACCGTTATAGAAGCAATTGCAGCTATTTCACCAAGGTTAAAAAACAGTATCATCGGCACTATCAAAAGTGCAGAGATGATCAAACCCTCAGAATTGCGAAACACATTTCGCTCATACACTTTTGGAAGATTACCCTCTTTTGCAAGTGTATAGCCTATCTGTGTTACAGCATATAGCGTTGCATTGATCGCTGAAGCGGTTGCCAAAAGTGCAGTTGCTGCAATGATCTTAAAACCCCACTCGCCAAAAACAGGTTCAGCAGCCTGTGCCAAGGCAAAGTCTTTACTTTTGATAATTTCAGCAAGTGAAAGGTTTCCAAAAACAGCTACTGTCACAGCAATATACAATACACCGACAAGAATTATGGAAAGTATCATCGATTTCAACATTGTTTTTGATGGACTTTGCATATCTTCTACACTGTTTGTGATCACACTAAAACCCTGAAACGCAAAAAATGTCAACCCAAGTGCATACAAAAGATGTATGTAACTTGGTGCTTCTGAGGGGTTAAAGTTGGAAGCTTTTATAAAAAACATCGCTGAAACGGTAAAAGCCAACAAAGCAACAAGTTTGATCACAACTATTATAGACTCTGCCTTAGCTACAAAAGATGCACCCACAAGGTTAACAACGACAAAAAATGCTAAAACACCCAGAGCAAATATGTTTGTAAAGGTTGTACTCACACCCTCGACCATATAGGTTGCAGCATACGTTCCAAAGGACTTTGCTACAGCTGCAAGAGCTACTAACTGTGCTATATAAAACAAAACACCTAAAGCCCCTGAA
The DNA here is from genome assembly GCA_027056525.1 of Helicobacteraceae bacterium. GTDB lineage: Bacteria > Campylobacterota > Campylobacteria > Campylobacterales > Sulfurimonadaceae > Sulfurimonas. The sequence continues at coordinate 4,187 of JALUKO010000087.1, forward strand.
AAAAAACCTTCTCCATAAGACTGCACAAGATACTCGATAATACCACCGCGACTCGGATACCTAACGGCCAACTTACTGAGTGAATATCCACAAAGAAGAGCAATTACTCCGGCTATTAAAAATGAGACGATTACCAAATTACCCGCTATAGCACCCGCCTGACCGATAACTATAAAAATTCCTGCACCAACCATGGAGCCTATACCTAAAAATACAGCACTCCATAAACCAAATGCTTTTTTCTGTGCATCCATATTGTTCATTACCTTTAAAATAGTATAAGACTTATAAGATTATAACATCAATTACAACAACATATATATAATATAAAAAAATAAATATTATAATATTGTATTAATTATTTATTTCTAAAGCAGTGATAAAATTGAAAATCTGAGAATTAATTTAAAGATAAAAACAGAGTTGAGCAAATGTATGATACCATCAAAACAAAGTTTAACTCAGTTCTTAAAGAGATCCGAAAAGATATAAAATAAAACACCCAAGCAAAATGCCTGGGTGTTTGCTACACTCTCCTCGATACTATGGAGTATCAAGAACAACTTTTTCAAACGTAATCATAGGATTTACAATAGTTGGAAAATTAGATACATCAAAAACCAAATCTCCGGCAGGAGGTCCCATCTCACCGTTATAATCAGTTGATGGATCTTTGATAACCGTTAATGTTACATTGGTATCTTGAGCCGTGGCTGTATAATCACCCATCTCAAAAGCATTCCAGATATCACCTCCATCATTATAAGAAGTGGAACTATTGAGATCCATACCAGCAGTGATATACTTTCCATTTGATTCCAAGATCAATAAAGTGACGTCGCTAGAGCTGTTTTGATCTACCGAGAGCCACGTTCCTACCCATGGAGTTGTAAGATCACCATCATCTCTGACAAAAGTTACATTACCATCACCATCACTAAAACTCATAGTATCATTGAGATCATTATATACTAGAGTTCCGCCAACTGCGCTGTCACCTAAGTTGGAGTTGATTTTTGCCTGAAGATTAGTAGCCTGTTTTTTATCAGTACTTAACGTAAACCAACCAAGTTCAATTCCACCAAGGATACCACCACTTCCGTTTGTATCTTGCATCATGAAATAACTTGCATCATCCAAAATCGAAATATGGACACCGTAGGTTTTATTGATCCATGATCCGATCATAGGTGTCGTTCTCTCAGGGTTCGTTGTGTTGTTATCTCCTGATGTTGTGTTGTTATCTCCTGATGTTGTGTTAGTATCTCCAGGAGCAACAAAAGCACTATAGTTTTGTAAAATATATGCTTTTATATCATTGATTGCCGTCTCATTAAATGCTAAGGAATCTTCACCCGTTTCATACTCTAGGGAAGGTTGGTTATAATCTCCCAGCATAACGGTACCGTTTACTTTTGCTATCAATGTAAAGAAATCACCATAAGTGTCATCTGTTTGTGTTGCAACTACAACAAGATCATTATTTGAAAGTTTTACTACACTCCATGTTCCAACTTTCACCTGATTACTCCACTGAGTAGGATCTGAGGCTTCTGCAAACACTATATCACCTGTGAGACCTTCTGTAAGTGTAGTTACTTGATTTCCGTTACTGTCAATGATCGGATATTCATGATAATAAGTGTCGCTGTTGTTTAGATCTATATCGATAACCGGCGTAGCATTAAGGTCACGTTTACACCCCACACCATATGCTCCAAAACCACCGATATGCTGCATATATGTAGCTATATCATCAAATGTTTCATTGGAATCTTCCCAGTTTGGTGCCACCATAACATGTGGAACATAATCAGCGCGATATTCCACTAAATTTTTAAACCCTATCACGTACCCTTTTGCACCGCTTGAAAATGAAAGAGGTGTAGAGTTAAAATCTCGTGTCATATTATCTATTTGTGCTTGTACTGCCGCATCCGGATTAGCCAAGTCAACTTCACTTAAAAGTTTCACTGATTCAAAACCGTCTATATCAAGAGTACCATCTGCATTGATAACCGCACTCCCACTTCTTGCCACCCAAGCGCCATTGACAAAGGCATACTCAGAATCACCGGTTTGTGCTACAGAGACAAAAGTGGTTGAGTTCATATCAAATATAGATCTTTCAGAACTCACACTGTTGCTTGAAATAACATTATCTTCTATAACGATCTGAGATACTCCGTCCTCTTCATCGATATAGTAACCATATATCTCCATACCATCACTAAAACCTAGCGTAGAAGATGTAGTACTGTTATCAATATCCTCTTTCATAGTCGTGATTTGTGCACGAATCGTTTTAATTTCTGCTGCTTTTTCAAGAGCACTCTGCAGATATCCTTCAAGTTTTGCTTTCTCTTGAAGTGCTGCATCTTTTGCATCTAAAACACTGAACTCATCTAAGGTCGCTTGGGCGGCTAACGCTTCTGCATATTTTGCAGCTATCGCTTCAATGGAAGCATTTGCATCATTATATGCTTCCAGTGCTTCGTTTGCCGAAGTATTTGCATCACTGAATTTTTGAGCAACTGTTTGCGCATAAGTTGGATTTGAAGCAATAATAGTTATATAGAGCATATCTGCTTCTATCTCAGATTTGAGTGTTGAAGCATTGATATCAAAAAGATTTTTTGCCGTGTTTTTTGTAGCATTGATCTCTGATACATAAGAAGCGATTCTTGCCGCTTTTACTGCAGTTGCTTCCGCTTCTGCTTTTGCAAGAAGCGCAGTTTCTTTAAGTGTTTGAGCATACAAAAGCTGTGATGAGACAACACTAACCTGTGCTTCAATGGCAGTTCTTTCAGTAACAGAACTATTCACATCAGTACTGTTGGTATCTACTAAACCCTGTAGGTTTGTCAGTGCGGTTTGTGCTACAAGTAAAGCATTTTGCGCCGTTGTAACATTTGCATCAACATTGATACCTGTAAGATTAAGATCACGTATCGCTGTTTGGATACCTTTAGTTGCATTGACGTCCAGATCCATACGATGGTATAAAAATGCCCCTATCTCTTTGTTGGCTTTTACCTGTGCCTGTGCAATTGCACCCGCTGCTGCTTGTTCTGCTGCTTCTGCTGCTGCTTGTGCTGCTGCCAAATCTGCTGCTGCTTTCGCATCTGCCGCCGCTTTTTCTGCCGCTTGTGCTTCAAGTTCCGCTGCAAGCTTCTCAGCTTCTGCCTGTGCTGCTGCTGCAAGTGCTTGTGCTTCCCTTTGTGCTGCCTCTGCAGATATAGCTTTTTCTTCGGCTGCTGCCAACGCTTCAGCATCTGCCGCTGCCTGTTCTGCGGCTGCTTTTTCTGCTGCTGCTTGTGCGGCTGCTGCTTGTGCTTCTAGATAAGCTTCATATTTTGCTCTGTCAGCTGCATCGGCTTCTGCTGCTGCTTTTGCTGCTGCAAGCGCTGCTTCTGCATCAGATTGTGCCTGTTTTGCAGCTAAGATTTCTGCCTCTTTTGTTTGTTGTGTCTCTTGAAGCGCTTCTATTTCAGCAATTTTTGCTTGAGTTAGTTTTTTGGCTTCTGTTATTGCATCAACAGCAGCTTGTTTGAGTTCATCTTCTGTTGCACCGTTTACTTGAGTGATTGCCGCATCAAGCTTTGCCAACACATTGGAAGTGCTTGCTGATTCTATCTCCTGTGCTGCGGTATTTGCACTTGTAACTGCTGTCACCGCTGCCGTTTGTGCGATCGCTTTACTTGCTACTTTTGCCGCAGGATTGGAAGCAAATACAACATCAGCCGCTTTTTTCGTTGCCGCTGTTACAGCAGTAGTATCAAGCTCAACCGCCGTGGTTGCTCCATCAAAATTATCTGCAATCGCATCAAATACACTACTCATAGTTGTATTTACCTCTGTGTTTGCATCAGCACCCGCTAATGTAACAGTAGCAGAGTGTACCAGTACTTGCAGTTGTGTTTGTTTTGCCAAAACTGCCTGAGCTTGTGATGCATTTGCTCCGTCTATCTCTTCATAAGGATCAAACTGTGTAACATTTACATCACTTGGAACACCAAGCGCAGTTTTAACATCTGTCTCCGCTTCTGATGGTGTTTTTCCCTTTTCTACGAGTGATTGGATTGCAGATGTCAGTGGTGTCACCACAGTTGAACCTGCAGGCGCTTTAAGTGAACCTGTAAATGCTGCACCTGTAGAGAGGTCAGTTCCACCCACCAAAAGTAATGGACCGGTAGCAGTTGTTGAGGCTATTGTAAACTTACCTCTTTCGTCAGTGAGAGCCGAAGGTTCCCCTGCATCACACGCATTGTTTTGATTAACATCGATACATACCGTTGCACCAACGATGAGCCCATCTATCCCTGTTCCGCTGTAAGATGCAGAAGTAGCAGAAGTTGTCGTATCATCATCACCACCACTACTGCTACTGCTACATGCACTTAAGCCTAGTAAAGCGGCTACTGCCAATGAGACAGCGACACCGCTAAATTTACCCTTTATCATATCTTCTCCTTTAATATATTAAAAGTTTTCACAATTCGTTTAAGCCACTATAATCATATTCATA
>JALUKO010000087.1:8724-14020 GCA_027056525.1 Helicobacteraceae bacterium
AATTTTACACTAATATGATGAAAAGGTTTACTCTACTTTAACTGTGAAGTGATTTTTTAAGATAGTAAAACATCGCCAACTGCCCAAAGAAAGGTCCAAATATATTAAAGACAGGAACAAAATTAAAGAGTGCCACAAGCGCACTTATTCCCCAAAATGCTCCACGATGCTCTTTTAGTTTTTCTTTGTCTATCTCTTGCATAAGAAGTGATGCCGTATCATAAACAAAGGTATCTTTAACGAGCCACACCCAAAGAAGTATCTGCACTAAAAAGTTCACAACAGGAATAAAAAATAATGGAAATAAAATGGTAGATGCCACCACAAAGATAGAAGTATCTTTCAATGTATAGCGTATGGTCTTGATCTCATTGTCCTCTACAAAATTATCATAAGGGAAGTATTTCTCCTTCACCGATGTTAAAAATGTATAGCTTAAAGCACTTGTGACAAATATCATGGTAACTATGATGGCACTGTATATAAAGTAAATTCCAATAAGGTATGAAAGCCCTTTTTCTATGGTCTCAAATGGTAACCAAGTAAGAAGTTTTAAAGACTGTGCATAAATATAATCACTCTCAAAAAACCAGACAATACCCCAGAAAAACGCACTTCCAAGTGCAACTATGATAGAGAAAGAACCATATTTTTCTTTAGAAACACTGTTTAAAATCAAGTTGCCCAAAAAAGCAAATACAAGTGCAAAGGTGATAAGCACTAACTGAAACCACAAAAAAGTTGAAAGCATCCATGCACCGTTGGAGCGGATGATAGAAAAAGGAATGGCATCTAAAAAGTAACCGCTAAAAGCGATAATACTATCCCAAAAAAGATAGGCAATAACGATCCAGACAAAGTTCACTACCACGCCAACCAATAGCGCCAGTCGCATTGTTTGAAAGTTAAGTATCTCTTTGAACGCAAAAATGATAGAATCGATGAAGTTTAACATGCTCTACTCCTGTAAAATGAGCTATATTCTACTTTATTATATCACTATTACCTAAATGCCTGCTAAGCTTTTTCATGCCAAATAATAAAAATATAAACAAAGAAGTACTACAATGAAATAGAAGAAGGGAGTTTTATGTTTGAGAATTTGCCGCTTATACTGCTGTTTAAGTTTGTAATGGTAATCATTTTTGGTTTTTTAACCGGACTTGAGCTTAGAGAGTATTTATATTCCAAAAAGAAACCCTTTGTGATGGGAACGACCCGAACTTTCACCTTTATAGCCCTTGTCGGATTTGTTTTAAATACTGTCTCTGAAAATGCCTTTTTACTCGGTTTTGCTGCACTTTCTCTACTATTGGTAGTGTTTTACGCCAAGAAAATTCAAGAGCGTCAAAAAGGGATACTTCAGATACTCGTTGCATTACTGACGTACAGTTATGGTGCCATTGTAGAGATCTCTATCTACTTCATACCCCTTGTATATGTAAGCATTGTTTTTACTATCTCATCAAAATCCAAAATCCAAATACTCATAGAGAAGATGGATACCAGTGAGCTTATAACTTTTTCCAAGTTTCTCATTGTTGCGGTGATTATACTTCCTTTGCTTCCAGATACCAACGTCATACCCTATGTCAGTGTCTCACCCTTTAAGATCTGGATAGCGGTTGTAGTTGTTAGCAGTATAAGCTATATCAGCTACATTCTTCAAAAGTACTTTTTGGCAAATGCCGGCATCATCGTCACTTCCATACTTGGAGGTATCTACTCCTCTACAGCCACTACCGTGGTTTTGGCCAAAAAAGCACTCAATAACCTTGTAGAAGCTTCCATAGTCTTGGCTACAGGCATTATGTATCTGAGACTTTTGGTGATCATAGCTATCTTTAATCTTCCTCTTGCCAAAGAGCTGTTGCTCCCTTTTGTTTCTTTGTTTGCCATAAGTTTTATAATATTTTTGCTCTTAAAAGAAAAAACAAGCAGCAGCGACTCTAAGTTTGAATCAAATCCTTTAGAGTTGGAAGTCGCTTTTATTTTTGCTGCTTTGTTTATAGTGATGGCGGCTGTGACAGAGTTTGTTACCAACCATTATGGGAACATGGGTCTGCAACTTCTCTCGGGTGTAGTTGGTTTTACCGATATTGATCCTTTTATTCTCTCACTTGTCCAAGGGAAATACAATGTCTCAAACGCCAACCTTATACAAGCGATTCTTATCGCTGTAGCTTCCAACAACATTTTAAAAGCTATCTATGCAGGTGTATTTTCAAAGTGGAAAATGAAAAAAGCGATTGCCAACCTTATACTTCTGAGTCTTTTGAGTCTAGCTTGGATCTTTCTTGTGGAGTTTCTCTAAAGCCAGACACCGTTTTTTATATAATATATAAGAGGATATGCACTCAAAAGTAGCACTAAGAGGGTATTGAACACAAGTGATATTTTAGTATCTCTTTGCATCTGCTCTTTATTTGAATGTATAAAGGCGACAATAACACCATAAAATGTACCAAGAAAAAGGAAAATATAGATCAAATAGCCCACATAATAGTAATCTTTTTGTAAAAAACAAAACGGACAGTGGTGTGTTGGAAGCTGATAGATATATGTCCCAAAAAATACAATAATCGCAATAATAGAGATAATAATAAAAACAAGATTTGCAATAGAGAACAGATACTTATTTTTTAACAGTGCAAAGAGCATAATAAGCACATATGTACCATAAAATAAAAACAGCAGCACACCTGTATCTATAGAAAAAATATTTGAAATATAGGAAGAGGCAGTGCTTGAGTAGATAGTGCCGCAGCAACTCACCATCTTATCTATATCTATAGAGTTAAACATCACACCTTCTAAAACCAATTCTCCCATAAGCAGAAAAAATGCTACTATGTAGATACCAAACTTTAGTTTTGTGTAGGGCTGCTCTTCATTTTTCATATCGACGCTATTGAGCATAAGCCAGTAAGCAAAAACATACAGATTGATAACCTTGAGTATGAGAAGGTATGTCCCATAGGGTGTTGCATCAACTACACCGGCACCACACATAGCTCCGGTGATGACTTTAGATATTTTGTCGAGCGTAAAAATAAAGAACAAAAACAGCGGTACTTTGATGGCAAAAATATACTTAATGATCGTAGCACTCAAATAACTTTGTTTTTCAAGCTTGTACTGACTTTGTGAAACACTGTTAAGGTTCCAGTGTAAAAATATCTTTACGCTCAAAACAAAAGCAACAATTGCAAAAAATGCAAATATCGTGTTAAGTATAAAGATCGCTAAAACTTCCGGAGTCAGGATCATGAGAGGATGTTCCCTTTATGTAGTTCTATCTCCCTATCAACACAATCAAGGTTAAAAAAAAGAGGGTCATGTGTGGCAATTACGATGGTCTTTTTAAGTGCCTTAAGCTCTTTGAGTATCTCAATAAAACTCAAGCTCAAACGCTCATCAAGATTGGCTGTAGGTTCATCTGCTATGATGATTTTAGGATCATTCACATTGGCTCTAGCGATCGCTACACGCTGTTGCTCACCCCCTGAGAGATTTTTCACTATAGCTTCTGCTTTATGTGATATATCAAACATCTTCATCACTCTTTGAAGTTTTTCCTGTGCCTCTTGCGCAGGAAGATTGAGCGGAACCAAGGGAAGCAAGATATTTTCTGAAACACTGAGTGTGGGGATGAGATTGTACTTTTGAAAAATAAAACCTATGTTGTCACGTCTATACTCACAAGCAAAATTATCTGGAAGTTTCGATATCTGCTTCGTATCTACAATCACCTCACCGCTCGTTGGTTTACTCAAAGCTGCAATAAGTGACAAAACCGTACTCTTACCACTGCCACTCGCACCTTTTAAAACAAAGAGTTCCCCCTCCTGTATAGATATGTTAATATTTTGCAGCGCATTGACTATGTTGTTTTTATTGATCTCATAGCTTTTATTGACATTTTTCAGCTCTATCATCTTATAACCTCATCAGCTTCAAGAGTTGCTACCTTCCAAGATGGGATAATAATCGCAGCAACATAGATGGGAACACTCAGAAAAAAGACCAAAAAAAGTGTATGAAGATCAAAAATAAAAGGGAGTTCAAAACTTGTTTTAAGTTGTGAATACCCAACAAAGATATCTCTCAAGATCGGTGCCTGAAACAGATACACATATAACAAAGCTAAAATAACACCCAAAATGTAAGCAAAAAATGAGAGAATAAAAGCTTCATAAAACTTCTCTTTTAAGATATCATCTATCTTCCATCCTATCGCCTTGAGTATCCCTATTTCACGCTTTTCTTCGCTACTGAGACCACTAGCTTTATCATAAATAATAATAAAAAAAGTAAATATGGCAATCACAAAAAGTGCTAGAAATATTCCACTTTTATAGTCAAATATATTTTGGTAGCTTATTTGTAAATCCTGTGTAGTTATGATCCTTGTATCAGGGTAGATCAGCTTTATTTTAGCCGCTACCGTTGAGACCTCCTGTGGGTTCTTTACCTTAACGACGATATCTGTTGCCTGCATCTCATCCATACCAAAGATCTCTTTGAGCGTCTCTTTTGGCATCACTATCATGTCGTTGGACTCCAACTGTGTCTGTCCATCAAATACACCTGCGACATCAACTCTTTTCAAAGAGCCATCCGGTTTGATAAAGTTAAAATACTCATCATAATAACTCTGTTTCATGATCTCCTTAACACCTCTTCCAACAACCATGGAAGGCGTTTGTTCAAGCGTTTCAAAATCAAAATCTTCTATGATATTTTCAAAAGTTTTTTTATACTGCCTCTCATATGCATCTATCCCAACGATACTAAAGTTCACCCCGGCATTTTCAAAGTAATAATACCCCCATACCCTTGCCACAGCATCATCAACCCCCGCGATCTCAAGTATATCATCAACCACATTCTCATCTATATCGTAATGTCTTCCGGCTTTGATCTTTTGCACTATGATCTGAGGCAGTGTATCTACTGTACTTTGAAGTTCATACTTTATAGAGTTAGTTATAAAAAAAACTGATGTCAAAAGAAAGGTAAGCAAAGTAAAAATACTCATAATAAAAAAACTTTTATATTTCTCTCGCAACAAAGCGTTGAGAGCGTACTCCATAAGGTAAAGATTTATTTTACTCCTCATGGGAGCTCTTTGTATGTTGATTTATTATATGTGAGTGGGAGATCGCATAGGTTGATGGAAAGTATTCTCTCAAGGTTCCATCATCTTTATAGATAGAAAAAAGATCGCTCAGGCTTCTGTGTCTCACATAGGTTGCTTCTGTAGAGATCGCCAGATCGGGTAAACCCGTAACTG
>JALUKO010000088.1 GCA_027056525.1 Helicobacteraceae bacterium
GAGCTATAGAGGAAGCAAAAGGTCGTTTTATAGCTTTTTTGGATGCAGATGATTTGTGGGTTGAAGAGAAACTTGAGAAGCAGATAGCATTTATGTTACAAAAGAAAATAGCATTCTCATTTAGCGAGTATGTCAAAATAGACGAGAACTCTCAAGTGATCAGTGATGTGATACACAGACCGTCAAAGGTTGACTATACAAAGATGCTCAAAAGTAACTATATTCCATGTCTGAGCGTTATATATGATACGCAAACATTAGGCAAGGTCTATATGCCCTTAATACTTAAACGACAAGATTATGCTCTTTGGCTGAAACTACTTAAAAAGACCGAGTACGCATACTGTTTGAATGAGCCTTTGGCGAAGTACAGATTCTACAGTGGTTCTCTCTCAAGCAACAAGTTTGTGGCAGCTATGTATGTGTGGAAGCTTTACACAGAGATAGAGAAGTTGAATTTTTTTCAAGCTTCGTACTATTTTCTCAATTATATAGTCATTAGTTTTATAAAGTACAAGAAGTAGTATGAAAAAAATATTAGTTACAGGAAGCAGCGGGTATATCGGAAGTAGTTTTGTAAAAATGTTTGAAAATAAACATGACTTTACAACTTTTTCACTTTTGCAAAACTCCATAGAGAGTATCGAATTTATAAATACAGATGTGATCGTACACTGTGCAGCTTTGGTTCACCAAAAAATCCAACATAGCTATGAAGCGTATGAAAAGATCAATATAGAGTACCCTTTGCAGTTGGCAAAAAAAGCAAAAGATGAGGGTGTGAAACATTTTGTGTTCATAAGTACTATTGCAGTTTATGGGGAAAATCAAGAAGTTTTAGATGAAAATACCCCATGCGAACCGTCTTCGTTTTATGGTAAGAGTAAGCTTGAAGCGGAAAAGCAGCTCCAAAAGCTCTCAGATGAGAGTTTTTGTGTTTCGATTGTACGTATCCCTATGGTTTATGGCAAAGGGGCTCCTGGCAATATAGCAACACTTATTAAACTGATTCAAATGTTACCGATGTTACCGTTTGCAAATATACATAATAAACGTACATTTTTATATATAGATAATTTACTTTGTTTTATTGACCTGATTATAAAAAAACAACAAGGGGGCGTCTTTCTTTTGGGTGATGAGGGGGCAATCTCAACGAGCACTTTCATGAAAATGATTATAGAAGGGGTCAATAAAAGAACCTACCTTATATCTATACCCTTTTTTCAAAACCTTGTGCAGCTTCTACAACCCTCTTTGTATAACAAATTGTACACAAACCTAGAAGTAAACAGTAGCCATACGAAAAAAATAACAAATTTTTCTACCCCCTATACAACCAAGCAGGCTATAGCACGTATGATGCAAGGGAGCAGTAGATGATCTATATCTTTTTGTTTATTGCTTCATTTGTGCTTACGTATTTTATAAAAGAGTACTCCATAAAAAGATCTTTGCTGGATATACCAAATGAGCGAAGTTCCCATAGGGTTGCTACACCTCATGGAGGAGGGATCGCCATAGCTCTTAGCTGGTTTTTTGGTATCTCATATCTGTATTTTACAAATGCTATTGAGAGCAGCTTGTATTTTGCTCTTTTGGTTGGGGCTGTTATATCTGTTGTCTCTTATATAGACGATATATATCATTTGAGTGCAAAGATAAGACTCGTTGCTCAGGCAGGTGTGGCTCTTGGCGGCTTATATTTTTTAGGTGGTTTAACGCATATTGATCTTGGTATAGTTACAATTGAAAATCACTTTCTTACCAACATTATCGCTTTTTTTATTATCGTGTGGTTTATCAATCTTTATAATTTTTTAGACGGTATCGATGGGTATGCCGGAAGTGAAGCGATATTTTTGGCTCTTGCAGGTTTTTTACTTTTTGGCAATGATATTTTTGTACTCTTAGCAGCATCTGTTGGTGGTTTTTTAGTATGGAACTGGCATAAGGCAAAAATATTTATGGGAGATGTCGGGAGTACACTTTTAGGTTATAATGTAGCTGTTTTTAGTCTCTATTATCAAAACGAGGGTACTTCCATACTTGTTTGGTTTATTCTTTTTGGCGTCTTTTTCTTTGATGCGACATTAACACTTCTGAGACGCTTTAAAAATGGTGAGAAGCTTTCTGAAGCACATAAAAAACATGCTTACCAAAGGTTAACCCAGTCTGGTTGGAGCCATGAAAAGGTTGTGCTTTTTTCTATTGCTCTCAATTGTGTGCTGTTTTTTTTGCTTTATATGAGTGCAAACGTTTTCATAGCAGCTTTATTGGCTGTGATTTTACTTTATAGTGTGATAAAATATGTTGATACAAAAAAGGCTTTTGAGTGATTTACCTGGATAAACGGATACTTAATTTTTTAGTAATTGTCATACTTACTTTTATCACTTTTTGGTGGACATTTAGTATATTTCACAAACCTTTTGATCTTAGTGTGGTGTTGATCGTCATTGGGGTGCGCATCTTGGCTTCTGTGATCTTTTTTAAAGACTATTCACTAAGTTGGTCAAAAGTATCTCAAAAAACCTTTCTCACAAAAAGTTTTGTGTATATCTTTGCTTTTATGATTTATATGCCATTTTACTACACTCAGTATAGAATTTTCTTCATGGCATCGGAACTTTTTTTATATCTTTTTGTCATTAATTTTTTGATGTACGCTTATTATTATGTAGTCAATATGAGTAGTATTAAAAAGACAAAAAATGCTGTGATATTTGGGGCAGGCAAGGCGGGAGTAAAACTTGAATCCGAGTTCGCCGACTCACAATATGCAGTCAAATATTTTGTGGATGATGATAAGGTTCTTCAAAATCGATCGATTGATTCCATAAGGGTTATCTCACGTGAGAAACTCAAAAAAGTCGCTTTATACGGAAAATTTGATCTTTTGGTTATAGCTATCCCCTCAGCTTCTCCGGAAGTTGTACAAGATATATATGATGATATGCGTTTTTATTTTAATGAGGTGCAGGTGCTGCCCTCTTTGGATAATATTCTTCATTCCCAAGACTTCTTTAGACAACTTAAAGAGATCTCGGTAGAGGATCTTTTGGCAAGGCATCCAAAAGATTTGGACAAACAAAAAATTGCATCTTTTATAAAAAACAAAACCATTATGGTGACCGGTGCAGGTGGTAGCATAGGAAGTGAGATCACCCGCCAATGTGAAAAATTTGGTGCAAGTAAACTTATACTCGTTGATAACTGTGAGTACAATCTCTATACAATCAGTGAGAAGATTAAAAAAACAACAACTGTTCTAGCGATGAAAAATGTTGTTGAGAGAGACTCTTTGCGGGAGGTTTTTGAAAAACATCAGCCACAGATCGTTATTCATGCTGCGGCATATAAACATGTTCCCCTTGTTGAAGAGAATATACACGAGGGGATTGTAAATAATATTGTCGGTACTAAAAATGTTGTGGATCTTTCCATAGAACAGGGTGTTGAGAAATTTATTATGATCTCAACAGACAAAGCTGTAAGACCGACCAATGTAATGGGAACAACGAAACGTATTTGTGAACTTTATGCTCAAAATTCAAATGGACAGGGTACAGATATAGTTGCCGTGCGTTTTGGAAATGTTCTTGGAAGCAGTGGCAGCGTTATTCCCAAGTTCAAATCGCAAATTGAAAAAGGGGAGAATATTACGGTAACGCATCCGGATATAACTCGCTACTTTATGCTTATTCCAGAAGCATGTGAGCTTGTACTTCAAGCAGGAGCCATAGGTAGTGGCGGTGAGATCTTTATTCTTGATATGGGTGAACCTATTAAGATTGTGGATCTTGCACAGAAGATGATTGATCTGAGTGGAAGAGATGATATCTCAATAGAGTATATGGGACTGCGTCCCGGAGAAAAACTTTATGAAGAGTTACTTATAGATGAGAGTGACGCCAAAACTGAGTATGATTCTATAACCGTAGCAAAGAGAACACATTATGACATCAAAAAGCTCAATCAAGATATTGAGGAGCTTTTACAAACGCAGAATAAACTCAATAAACTCAAAGATATAGTACCGGAATTCAATCATCAAAAAAATAGTTAGATTTATGTTTATTTTTAACAATTTATATTACAATTCCTTTTATTGTATTAAAAAGGGTTTTGATGAAAGTTTTTGTTTTAGTGAGTTTACTCGCGAGTTTGGCTTTGGCAAGTGTTGATATTAACAGTGCAAATACAAAAGAATTGAGTTCTTTAAAAGGTATTGGAGTAAAAAAAGCAGCTGCCATTATTGCTTATAGAGAGAAGCACTGTTTTAAAAGTGTTGATGAGTTAGTAAACGTAAAAGGTATATCTGTGAAAATTATGGAGAAAAATCGAAATGATCTTGCGGCTAATGGATGCAAACATTAGCGAGCAAGAGTATCTGCTATTTTAAAATTAAGCTTGGAAAATAGGTGTGAAGTGTTACTGCTGTTTGAGCAGAAAGTTTTTTGAGTAACTTGTCAAACTTATCCTCTTTATTCCATAAAGGATTGCTGACATGACTGAGTTGCATAAGTCTTTTTTTTGCATCATACGCAACACCCACGCTGTCAATCAAGCCGACATTTTTTGCCTGAGAAGCTGTAAAAATATGTGCATTTGCAAAAGTATCCCGTTTTTTTAGATCTAAACCTCGGGCATCTGCAACATCTTGAGTAAACATATCATAAGTACCTTGTATCACTTTGTTGAGTTCATTGATTTCATATGTTTTCCATGGCCTGTCCGGTGTACCGATTTGTTTATATTTACCTGCTTGAACCACTTGTGACTTGACCCCGATTTTCTCCATCAGTTCACTCACATCGGCACCTTGCATAATCACACCGATACTTCCAACCATAGAACCCGGGTTGGCAATGATCTCATCAGCCCATATACTTGCATAGTAGCTACCGCTTGCAATGGTCCCGGCAGCATAGACAACGACAGGTTTTTTCTGCTTGAGCCTTTTTATGGCATAAGCGATCTCAACGGAAGGAGCTACAGCACCTCCCGGGGAGTCAACAACTAAAAGCACCCCTTTTATATGGTTGTTTTTAGAAGCTGCATCAATTTGCTCCAACACTTCACTCACTTCCATGATAGGACCAACCAAAGAGATACTTTGCAAATTGTTTGGAGTTAAGTCCTCTTCAGCTGCAGGTGCGAAAATAAGGAAAAGTATCAGTACGAACAGCATAGCCTTAAAATTATTTTGTATAAATTTTAAACTAAGCGTTAACGGGGAAAATAGCTTTTTTATAAATTCCATTTTAGTTATCCTTTATGAGTTCACCGTTAATAAAAACTTTTGAAATATTATACCTGTGAAGTATTAAATGAAGAACCAATTCTTCATTTGGTTCGTTTTGTAAATCTATAACTAACATATCCGCATTCTTACCCTCTTTGATCTCACCTGTATTGAGACCAAGTGCTTTAGCAGCATCGGAAGTGATACCTCTAAAAAGAGCTTTTGCAAACTTTAACAACGGTGCATCACTATGCATAAATAAGGAGATTTTTATCTCCTCAAAAAGATCAAGTTTATAGTTGGAACTCAGACCGTCAGTGGCTACTATCCAGTTTATATTTTTTTCATTGAGTGCTTTTATGTTGAGTGTTTTATTGCCTAAAAGTCTGTTAGATATTGGACAGTGAATAATAGTATGCTTATGTTGTGCAATGATCTCTCGCTCTTTCTCAGTTGTTTGTACAGCATGGGTGAAAAGCGTCGGTATATCATTGAAGTGTTCTAAAAATTCACAAGAGTCACTTACAGAAGTTTTTTGATTTAAAAGTTTTTCAAAAAAATCTTTAAACTCACCTTCACTTGTATCCAACCATTCTCTTTCAGCCTTGCTTTCCATAAAATGAGCAGTAAGTTTCAGTTTTTCATTTTTGACAATTTCTAAAGCTTTTTTAATGAGGATCGGATGCACGGAATAGGGTGAGTGAATAGCTACAGCAGGATAAAAACCTTTTCTTTTGATGGCTTTAGAGGCATCAAGTCGTGCAAGAAAATCACCAAAAAGCGCATCGGCCATAACGGCTTGAGAACCTATAAGCTCATTGAAAAAAACAACATTTTGTTTGGCGTCTTTACAAGCTTCAAGGTCCATCCCATAGGAGCTTATAGCACCAAAAGATGTGATGCCGGATTCAAGCATAGCATCTATAGCTTGTGATATACACTCTTTTTTACATCCTGTTATGAGGTTTTCTCTGTTTTCAATCACACTGTAAAGCCAGTTAATAAAGTCTCCATAAGAGAGTTCGGTTTTATTTGCACTGAACTCCAAGTGAACATGAGCATTGATAAGTCCCGGGATAATTAAAGAATTTTTTTCTAAAACTTCCACTGGGGCATCAGGGAACGCCTTTTGTAACTCTTGCAAGGGTGCAATTTTTTGTATGGTGCTCTCAAAAGCGATAGCTTGGTCGCAAAGGAGCTCATCGGGGGTCAATATGTATGAGGGTTGTATTATTTTCATTATTGTATCTTTAGTAAATGGAATTTTTAAAATTTAAAATAGATTATGCTTTATTTTGCTAGAATAAGCCCTTAAAAGATTTAAATATTTTATAAAAAAGGTCTAAAATGAAGATAGTGGTTATCCAAGGTCCAAATTTGAATATGTTGGGGATTCGTGAGCAACAGGTTTATGGTCCGATGAAGCTTGAGCAGATTCATGCTCAGATGAAAGAGTTTGCAACGCAAAACGGCATAGAAGTTGAGTTTTTTCAAAGTAATTTAGAGGGTGAAATCGTAGATAAAGTTCAAGAGTGTTATGGTGAAGCTCAGGGAATTATTATCAATGCAGCGGCGTACACACATACTTCTATTGCTATTCGTGATGCAATTTCTGCTGTAAATATTCCGACTATTGAAGTACATATCTCCAATATTCACCGTCGTGAAGAGTTTAGAAAAACAAATATGATCGCACCTGTTTGTTCTTCATCCATTGTTGGTTTTGGACCTTTTGGATACCACTTGGCTATGGTTGGGATGCTACAGATCATGAATGAGATCAAAGCAGCTCAAGAAGCTCAGGCACAAGCACAGCAGGCAACACAAGTTCAATAAAATGTACATAAAATGTAAGTTAAATGAAAGTCTGACAACTTTTAAAGGCTTACATTTTGGATATAAAAAAAAACAAAAAAGTTTGCATAGGTATCGCTCAACTATAGGTATCGGTGGAAATATTGGTGATGTAAAACGACGCTTTGAACATCTGTTTATTTTTTTAAAAAAAGATAAAAGAGTTGAACTACTGCAAACATCGTTGATTTTAAAAAATCCTCCTTTTGGTTATTTGGAGCAGGAAGATTTTTTTAATTCAATCATTGTCGTACAAACAAGTATGCAACCAAAAGTTTTTTTGGACTACCTGATGAGATTAGAAAAAAAATTTGCGAGGCAAAGAAGTTTTGCGGATGCACCAAGGACACTAGATTTGGATATTATATTTTTTGACAATAGAGTTGTTAAAACGCCGACACTTCAAATACCCCATATCGCATGGCGCACACGCGAGAGTGTTCTTATACCATTGATGGATATTGTACAATGAAGATCTTAACCTTTAGCGGTAAAACACCATCTGAAGCACTCAAAAAAGCAAAGTTTGAAGTTGGTGATGAGGGTATGCTTATCGAAACAAGAGAGATCCAAAAAAAAGCATTGGGACGTGAACCACTGTATGAAATAGTGATCGGTATAGAAGATAATGATAAGCACAAAACATATAAAAAGGTAAATAAACCTTTACAAGAGCAAAAACCTCTTACTTCTCAGAGTGAAGAGGTGCTTTATGATATTTCAAATGCAGCTAAGCAGATATCCAAAATTGCAAATGTTACAGATACTTTTGAAGATTTTTCAATTTCACAACACATACCAAAGCCAAAGAGTACCTCTTTGGAACCCAAAGAGCTAAAAGAGATCAAATCTGAGATCTCAAAACTTGGCGATAAAGTAAAACTGATTCAAAATATGTTTTGGAGCGAGAAATCACCAACTCTTGAAAACCAAATTCCACCTGAATTTGCCGAAATTTACCGTTTGGCTTCTCAAAGCGGAATGAATAAAGAACACTTAGATTCTATCATGCAAATGACATTAGAGCATATGCCCCTGCGGATGAGAGAAAATTCTGCAACTGTGAAGCGATACTTCCAAACATTACTGCGAAAAATGGTTCCTATACGACTTGAAACAATGCCTAATGTTGGGACAAAAAAAGTGATGATGTTGGTGGGCCCTACCGGTGTTGGAAAGACCACTTCCATCGCTAAGCTTGCTGCTAGATACTCCTTTTTAATGCAAAAAAAGTATAAAGTCGGTTTAGTGGTACTAGACACATACAGGATTGGTGCGGTTGAGCAACTGATGCAATATGCAAGGATGATGAAACTCGGTATAGAAACAGTTGTAGATCCTCCGGAGTTTGCAAGTGCACTCAATTCACTGAGATATTGTGATTATATACTGATAGATACTATGGGTTCAAGTCCTTATGATAAGAACAAGATAGAAAAAATTTATGAATGTCTCGAAGCTAATGATACAGAGTATAACATTGATGTGGTCCTAGTGATGCCAAGTTCCATAAAATATGAAGATTTGAAGGTGACATACGATAATTTTTCAAGCTTAAATGTGGACACAATGATGTTTACGAAACTTGATGAGACTCGGGGTTTTGGTAATATCTTTTCACTTGCATATGAGACTAAAAAGCCAATAAGTTATTTTTCAGTAGGGCAAGAGGTTCCAGAAGATCTTGTTCGTGCGAGCAGTGATTTTTTAGTAGAGTGTTTACTCAATGGTTTCAATCGGAGTAAAGCATGATAGGTAATCAGGCACAAAAACTTGAAGAACTCGTTGCTTCAAGTGCTCAAAAAAGATCAAAAAAAACTAGATTTATTGCGATTACCAGTGGAAAAGGTGGCGTTGGTAAAAGTACCATCAGTTCTAACCTTGCTTATGTTCTTGCACAAAGTGGGCTCAATGTCGGTATATTTGATGCAGATATCGGTCTTGCAAACCTCGATGTTATGTTCAATGTTAAGATCAAAAAAAACATTTTACATGTCTTAAAGGGTGAAGCTACAGTTTCAGAGATATTGATTCCAATTACAAGAAACCTTATTCTAATCCCTGGTGAAAGTGGTGATGAGATCCTTAAATATTCAGATATGGCACTTTTTGAACGCTTTATGGAAGAAGCAAAGGTGCTTGATAAGCTTGATGTGATGATCATAGACACAGGGGCTGGAATAGGGGAGCATATACAGATGTTTTTAAATGCGGCTGATGATGTTATTGTTGTTACTGTTCCTGATCCTGCTGCTATTACAGATGCCTATGCGACCATAAAAACAGTTGCGACTTTACGTGATGATATCGGTGTGATTATGAATCAGGTGAAAAATCAAAAAGAGGCTGAAGCCGTATTTGGTAAAATTAAAAAAGTCGCTTCTGCAAACATAGGTGGAGATTTGGATCTACAACTCATAGGAAAGATAAACAGTGATATAAAAGTATCATCAGCTGTAAAACAAAGAGCACTTTTTAGTGTCTCTTATCCAAATTCACAAGCATATAAAGATATTACGAATATAGCGAACAATATAGCGAAGAAATTGGAACACAATGTGCTAGTTACACCTAATGAAAGTGGATTAACAGGACTTTTCAAACGTTTAATGGAACATTTTTGAGTCTATATTTTTGGGGTAGTAAATGTTAGGTGAAAATTTTGTATATTTTTTTACGGTTCAAGGTTTTTTTATAGGGATAATCTTTGGTGTTTTAAAGTCATTTGATGCTGAAGGTTTATTGACCTATACATTTTTCATAACTATTTTCTTTTATCTTTTTTCGCATATTATTATTGCCTTTTATTATAAAACTGTAACTGCAAAAACATACTATTTTCCTAAAAATTTACATGAAAAAGAGTTAGATATATTTGTCAGAGAGATAAATAAACGTGAAAAACTTATAGATTCTGCTTGTAAAATTACTGATGTTGCCGTAAAAATGAATACAGAAGATAGAGTTGGAAAAAAATCATGAATGCAAATGCTTATGTAAATGATATTAAGCATAAAGAAGATGAACTGGCTATTCAGTATTTACCCGCTGTGAAGGCTATGGCTTTTAGACTTAAAGAGAGACTTCCAAGTTCTATAGACTATATGGACCTCTCAGCTATAGGCACTGAAGAACTTATCAAGCTGGCTCGTAGATATGATGAAGATATCAATGATTCTTTTTGGGGGTATGCCAAAAAAAGAGTGTATGGTGCTATGCTTGATTATTTACGTTCTCTTGATATACTTTCTCGAGCCAGTCGAAAACTTGTAAAAGCGATTGATTATGCAGTTGAAGAGTACATGTTGACCCATAATGAAGAGCCGACAGATGAAGAGCTCGCTGAAATTCTTGGAGAGAATGTAGAGAAAGTACATGATGCAAGAATCGCTTCAACTATATATACCGTAATGCCTTTACATGATCAACTACATGTCGGTGATGAAGGCGCAGCACTCGCACAAGTCGAGAAAGAGGAACTCATAGAAGTTATTAAAACAGTATTATCTTGCTATAATGAGAGAGAACAGTTGATTATACAATTATATTATTTTGAAGAATTAACACTCAAAGAGATAAGTAATATCCTCAACATCACTGAATCACGAATTTCACAAATTCATAAATCAGTGATACATAAAATTAAAGAAAGTGTAGGAGCTTAAGATGGCAGACATACTTTCACAAGAAGAGATAGACGCCCTTCTTGACGTTGTTGAAGATGAAGGTGATGAGGTTCTTGAGGGTGGTGAAGATAATTTACTTCCACAAAGACAAGTAACACTTTATGACTTCAAAAGACCAAATAGAGTTTCCAAAGAGCAGCTTCGGGCATTTCGAGGGGTTCATGATAAGATGGCTAGAAGTTTAGCTTCTCAGATCTCATCGATTATGCGCTCAATCGTTGAGATACAACTTCACTCGGTTGATCAGATGACTTACGGTGAGTTTTTAATGTCGTTGCCAAACCCTACCAGCTTTAATGTTTTTTCTGTTAAGCCTTTAGAAGGTAGTGGCGTTATCGAGATCAATCCCTCAATTGCGTTTCCTATGCTTGATCGTCTTTTGGGTGGTAAGGGTGAACCCTTTGATGCCAACAGGGAGTTTTCAGATATAGAACTTTCCCTTTTTGAAACAATTTTACGGGTTATGATGAGTACCCTTAAAGAGGCGTGGGGTCCTGTAATGGAAGTGTATCCGACAATTGAATCAAAAGAGTCTTCACCGAATGTTGTACAAATTGTTGCTCAAAATGAGATCGTTGTCATGGTTGTTATGGAGATCATTATAGGACACTCTTCGGGTATGATGAATATCTGTTATCCTGTAATCTCTTTGGAGCCAATTCTACCAAAACTGGCCTCACGTGACCTTATGTTGAATGAGACAAGTTCTAAAAAGAGTAGAAACACAGAACTTCAGGTTTTACTTGGTGGTGCAAAAGTGAATGTCGAAGCAAATCTTGGTGATGCCGAACTTAGTATGGCTGATATACTGGAATTACAGATTGGTGATGTTGTTAGACTTTCGGCTGCCGCTGATGATATCGTAACAGTGCGTATTGACGGTAAAGAACGATTTAAGGGTGAAATAGGACTGAGACGTTTTAGAAAATCTATACAAGTTACAGAAGTGATAGAAACAGAAAAAGATGCAGTGAAACGTGCACTTGAGAATTTTGAACAAATGAGGCATGAAAAGATTTCTGGTGTACGAGATATCATAGATGATGAAGAAAATAAGAATCAAAGGGAAATAGATGAGTAGTTTTATAAAGTTATTTGAAGATGAAACCGTTGGAACTATTGAAGCCCTAGTTGGTCAGGGACCAATATTAACTCTAAAAGAAGAACAAGATTTAACTATAATTTCTAACATAATCCCTCCTATTGTTCTATTGAAACTAAGTGTCTCTGGAGATGTTGATGCTAAAGCGATGGTAGCACTTCCGCCAAATTTGGCGTCATCACTTTCAGATATGATGATGGGTGAAGAAGCAAGCGACAGAGAAGATGTTAATGAAGATGACCTTGATGCAACAAAAGAGATAGTATCAAATATCTTTGGTGCCATAGGCAATACTCTTTCTGCTCAAAAAGAGTTGCCGGTTCTTACTTTTAAAATTGATGATATAGAATTCATAAGTGACGAGTCGGAAGTAAGTTTGGAAGACTTTAGTAAAATGTTTGTTTATAAGTTTTCTTTAGAAGGTTTAAATTCCTTGCTTATGTTCATTATGGATGAATCTTTACAAAATGCCCTCTTTGGAAGCAGTAGTGAGCCTGAAGAACAAAGTGTTCCTAAAGCAGCGCCACAAAGTACTGATCCATGTTCTTCTGAAGAGGTGCATCTAAGTCAAGAAGAGATGAACAATATTTCATTGATTATGGATGTCAAGTTACCAATAAGAGTTAGAATAGGTAAAAAAAAGATGCTTCTAAAAGATGTACTCAATATGGATATCGGTTCAGTGATAGAACTGAACCAGCTTGCCAATGATCCTCTTGATATCTTGGTTGATAATCATGTTATAGCACAGGGGGAAGTGGTAATAGTTGATGGTAACTTTGGAGTTCAGATAACTTCAATAGGTACAAAACGAGAAAGACTCACTCAGTTAAAGTCATAAAGTGCATAAGACAATAAGCGAGTTAGTATTAACAATAAAAAATATCTAAAGAGTATGTTATGACAAGTAAAAAAGTTTTAGTCGGTATGAGTGGTGGAGTTGACTCTACAGTGACAGCCTTGATGCTTAAAGAAGAAGGCTATGAGGTTGAAGGTTTATATATGAAGCTTCATTCAAAACCGGGATATCATGAAATTCACCAGGCACGTGCTCAAAAGGCAGCTGATTTTATCGGTGTGAAACTTAATGTACTGGATTTACAGGATACTTTCAATGAAAAAGTATTTCAACCCTTTATAGATACTTATGAAGATGGACGAACACCAAACCCATGTGCTCTTTGCAATAGAAATTTAAAGTTTGGTGAGATGGTGAAGTTCGCAGAGAAAGTAAATGCTGATTTTGTTGCGACAGGACATTATATTAAGTGTGACGGTGAGTTCTTTTATCAGGCAGATGATGATACAAAAGATCAAAGTTATTTTCTTTTTTATGTGGATAGAAAAAATTTACCAAAACTTATGTTTCCACTTGGAAATAGAAAAAAAACAGATATAAAAAGAATAGCAGCTTCTATAAAAGGGTTAGAATCTTTTGCCTCTCAGGCAGAATCGAGTGAAATTTGTTTTGTTGAAACCACTTATACGGACTTGCTTAAAGATTATGTAAAAGTAGATAATGTTGGTGAGGTTCTTGATAAAGAGGGAAAAGTTGTAGGAGAACATAAAGGATATATGCACTATACAATTGGAAAACGAAAAGGTTTTACGGTCAAAGGTGCACATGAACCACACTATGTGCTTAGTATAGATGCCACAAATAACCAAATAACAGTGGGTAAAAAAGAGGATCTTGCATGTCGTAGTGTTATCTTAGATAACTTAAATATGTTTCATGATCTCAAAGAGTTCGATACAAGTGTTAAGTTAAGATATAGAACCACCTCTGTGCCTTGCCATGTTAAGATTGAAGATGATAAAGCATATGTAACATTAAAAGAAAGTGTTTTTGGTGTTGCTACAGGTCAGGCAGCTGTATTTTACGACAATGATAAACTTATTGGTGGTGGTTGGATCAAAGAGGTTTAGCTTTTAAAAAAAAGAATCCAAAACTTCTCATAATTTTAAGAACTTTCTAAGCAATTACTCCCTATAATTCCCGTCCACAAACAAAGAGACCTAAAGTTTAGGCTTCAAGAGACTTCGAGTAGAGGTATTGGAGATTGTTTGAGATCATTGAAAACTAAGCAAGTAAATAGACTTAATAACAAC
>JALUKO010000089.1 GCA_027056525.1 Helicobacteraceae bacterium
CCCTATTTACGTTGTGCAGGTGAGAGCTACCCGCTCTCAAAAGAGCGCATGACCTATGAGATCCGTTCACTTCAATACTTCTCAAATATAACACCTTTTGTACCAAAGATCTACTTTAGTGATGAGCAGATGAGTGTCATCATTATGGAGTATCTTGATGGGTATATCATTATGCGTAAGGGGATGATCGAGGGTACATACTATCCAAACTTTGCAGAACATATCAGCTCATTTTTGGCAACAACACTTTTTAAAACATCTTCATTGTATCTCTCAAGTAAACAAAAACGTGAACTCACCGCTATGTTCATAGGAAATACGGAGCTTTGCAAACTTACAGAAGACTTTGTTTTTACTGCCCCTTTTATGCAACACGAAACCAATGCCCAACTTCCGGAACTTGCAGATATAGCACAAAAGATCTCAGAAGATGAAACACTCAAAGTTGAGATACTCAAACTCAAGTATAAGTTTATGAACCAAAGTGATGCCCTGCTCCATGGTGACTTGCATACAGGTTCCATCATGATCAACAAAGAAAAAACCTGTGTCATAGACTCAGAATTCGCTTTTGTCGGTCCATTTGGTTTTGATCTGGGAGCACTTATAGCCAATTTGGTGATGTCTTGGATCTCCCACTCCATACAAGATGATAGTGACAAATACTCGCAGTGGGTACTTCAAACAACCATAAAGGTTTACAAACTCTTTGAAGAAAAGTTTCTTGCACTCTGGGATGAGCGCTCTCAAAGTGCTTTGTTTGAAGATCAGTTTGCAACTCAGAAGATGAAAAAAGCATACCAAAAAGAGTGTATGCTCAGCATACTTCAAGACACCATAGGTTTTGCAGGCTGCAAGATTATGCGTCGTCAGCTCGGTATTGCAGGGGTTGAAGATATTCGCGGCATTGAAGATGCAGCGCTTAGAGAAAAAGCAAACCGTCTGGCTTTACAAATAGGTGAGAAGTTTATAAAAAATCATACAAATATAACACAGATAGAAGATATCTTAGAACTGCTAAAGGCTTAAAATGCACGGAACATACAAACCATTATGGCTCACACAAAGTGGTGATTTAGAGGTGATAGACCAAAGATACCTGCCACATGAAAACAAAACACGCCTACTCAAAAGCGGAGCTGATGCCACAGAAGCTATTGCAGATATGACGGTACGGGGTGCAGGAGTTATAGGTAATGTTGCCGCATTTGGTGTGTACCTGCTTGCAAGGGAGTTTGGCAATGACACAGAGCGCATCTTGCAAGGGGCGCAGAAAATACGCTCTTCACGCCCCACAGCAGTAAATCTTATGTGGGCGGTGGACAGAATGCTTGAGGTGGTGCGAAACAGCACAAATGTTGTCAAAGACACCAAAGCAGAAGCGATACTCATTTGTGATGAAGATGTACAAAGAAGTCAAATGATCGCTAAGCTCGGCTGTGATATTATCGAAGATATTATGAAAAAAAACAAGCTCTCAAGCTTTCATATTTTAACGCACTGCAACGCGGGATGGCTCGCTATCATAGATGATGGAACAGCTTTGGCACCCATCTATGAAGCACAAAGACGCGGCATAGATATTCATGTATGGGTAGATGAGACACGTCCAAGAAACCAGGGCGCAAACCTTACCTCATGGGAACTCTCGCAAGCAGGGATCAACCATACTGTTATAGCTGACAATACAGGTGGACATCTTATGCAGCACAAGATGGTTGATATGGTCATAACAGGGGCAGACAGAGTCACAGCATGTGGTGATGCTGCCAATAAGATAGGAACCTATCTCAAAGCACTTGCCGCCAAAGACAATGATATCCCCTTTTATATTGCCCTGCCCTTGAGCACCTTTGATTTTGAGAGCTGTGATGGGATCAAAGATATAGAGATAGAAGTAAGAAGTGAAGATGAGATCCATATGATGCGGGGTATTGACACGCATGGTCAAATTCAGGAGATACGCATAACACCTCGCAATGCAAAAGGGCTCAACTACGGTTTTGATGTTACACCCGCGAGACTTATCACAGCACTCATTACAGAAGCGGGAGTTATCGAGCCAAATAAAGAAGCGATCATGAGTCTCATATGATAGATGGAGTTATCAAATACACTATTGAACATTTAAGTGATAAAGCACCTGAATTTAAGAAGTTTGAAGAGCTTGAACGTGTGCGTTATGAGCTTTTTACCCTGGGACTTATAGGGGAAAAGCAGGGAGTCGGCTATGGAAATATCTCACTCAAAGACACACAAGGTGACTCTTTTTTCATAACAGCCACGCAAACCGGAAACAAGGAGCTCCTTGGCAAAGAGTTTTACACCTATGTAGAGGATTATAACTTCCAAACCTTTCGCATCTTCTCAAAAGGGCTCCACAAACCAAGTAGTGAAGCTTTAAGCCATGCTGTTATCTATTCACTTGATAAAAATATAAACGGAGTGATTCACATACATTCCAACGCTTTATGGAAGTTTATGATAGAAAAAAAGTACCTCTACACAGAAGCTGAGTACGGAACCAAAGAGATGATCACAGAGATACAACAACTCTACAAACAAAACGATCCCCTAACACATAATATATTTGTTATGAAGGGTCATCAAGATGGTATTATTTGTTTTGCCCCAACAATAGAAGAAGCTAAGAAGAAACTTTTTCACCTTATGCGTGATCTGCTCTATCAATTATAAAATGTTATTTTTACACATAAAATATAATTTAACAGATTAACAATCAAAATTAGTTCCAATTTTTCAGTTTTTATGATACAATTATCAAAAAAACAAATAAATGGTGTTTTATGCTTAAAAGTCTAACAAATATTTTGATTTTTGCTTTTCTTATACAATCTGGACTTTTTGCCGGAAATCCCCATGACCTTGTTATCGACTACACCACAGACAATCAGCCGTGTGCAAACTGTCACACAACAGATGAGATGGTAGCTTCCACCTTTTCTTGCCTAACCTGTCATGACGGAGTAAGTGCGACTGCCGTTGATATCAACCTTCCGGGTTCAACACTCGGCACAGCCGATACTGAAATCAACGGAATGAACCATCCCGTAAGCATCGTGTACGATGAGTATTCGATCTCTAACAGTTTACGCGCTAAAGCAACCAGCATCGTTTCATGGAACAGTGCAAACACTATTAGCGACATCCTTTACTACGACAAAGTAGAGTGCGTTAGCTGTCACAATCCACACAACAAAGACCTTCCAACCTATCTTCGAAAAGACAACTATAGAAGCGAGTTGTGTAAAACATGCCATCCAAACTAGGAAAACTCCTAGTTTTTACTTAGCAAAAATCTGCTAAAAGCCCCTCTTTTAAAGCGCTGTAGTTCTCATCACCTTTAAGTTTTTTTACAATCTCAAGAGCAAAACAAAGCGCTGTTCCAGGTCCACGTGATGTGAGTACATTTTCATCTTCAACCACTTTAGCTATATCACCGAGATAACCGTCTTTACGAATCTGCTCTTCAACAGAGGGATAACATGTATAGTTTTTCTTTAAAACGCCCGCTTTGTTAAGTGCGAACGGAGCCGCACAAATAGCAGCGATATTTTTCCCTTTTGCATCCATCTCTTTTAAAATTGTTTGTACAGTTACATCATCTGCCAAAGCGTATGTACCATCCCATCCTCCTGGAAGAACAATCATATCAAGTGTTTCAACATCTACATCTTGTATATGCATATCGGCTAAAACAGTGATGCCGTTTGTTCCTTTGACTGCTTTTTCATTAGTGAGTGAAGCGAGTAACACATCTATTTCTGCACGTCTAAGCACATCTACGATCGTAACTGCTTCAATCTCTTCAAAACCACCGGCAAGTGGCACCAATACTTTACTCATCACTTCTCCTTTAGAACTTTGTTTATGTTATATTAGCAAATCTTTACCTTTATTTTAGTATAATCACCTAATTTTTAAAGTGGAAAACAACTCATATGATAAACTACAACCTAATCAAACCGTGGCTTTTTAAACTACAACCCGAATCAGCTCATCATGTAGCCGAGTGTGTTCTTAGAATGCCAAACTTTTGTCAGATCCCTTTTAACTCTTTTTTAAATTCTCACTTTATCAGTGACGATATTTTAAAACAGGAACTCTTTGGCTGTAATTTCTACAATCCCATAGGCCTTGGTGCAGGCTTTGACAAAAATGCGACCATGATACGCGGTATGCAGATCTTAGGTTTTGGATTTACAGAGATCGGTACTGTGACCCCAAAACCACAAGAGGGAAACCCAAAGCCAAGAATGTTTCGCCACGTAGAGGAACAGAGTATTCAAAATGCTATGGGCTTTAACAATGAGGGTCTATTTAAAGTACAAAAAAGGCTCAAACAGCGTTACCCTTTTACAACACCTATCGGTGTGAACATAGGTAAAAATAAAACAACGCCTGAGAGTGAAGCCATCAATGACTACACTAACCTTATTAAGGCACTTCATAATTTGGGGGATTACCTTGTTATCAATATCTCCTCTCCAAATACTCCGGGACTCAGAGACCTGCAAAATGAGAAGTTCATATCAAGTCTCTTTGAAGAAGCTAAAAAGATAACAAGCAAACCGATACTGCTTAAAATTGCACCGGACATGACACCAGAAGATGCTGTTACACTCACAACTATGGCTGTAGAGTGTGGAGCAGATGGGATCATTGCCACAAACACCACCATAGACTACTCACTTGTAAAACATCCAAAAGCGATTGGTGGCATAAGCGGTGCAGTCTTAAAACAAAAAAGTTTTGAGATTTTTGAAGCGATCGCAAAAGAGCTTTATGGCAAAACAGTACTTATCAGTGTTGGTGGTATTGACTCTGCAGAGGAAGCTTACAGACGTATAAAAGCAGGAGCTTCACTTGTTCAAATCCTTAGCGGCCTTGTGTTTCACGGCCCGAATATGATCATGAACATCAACAAAGAACTTATAGAACTTTTACAAGCTGATGGTTATACAAATATAACCCAAGCAATAGGTGCAGACAGAAAATGAAATTTTTCTTAGCACTCACACTAATTTTAGGGACACTAATGGGATCATCATTACCAAAATATGAAAGTAAAACGCTAAAAAATGGTTTACAGATCGTTGTAATACCACTCAAGAACAATACAAATGTTATCAGTACCGATATTTTTTACAAAGTTGGAAGCAGAAACGAAGTGATGGGAAAAACAGGTATCGCCCATATGCTTGAACATATGAATTTTAAATCTACCAAGAACCTTGATGCCGGTGAATTTGACAAAGAGGTTAAAAGCATAGGGGGTCTTAACAACGCTTCCACAGGCTTTGACTATACACACTACTACATAAAATCAAGCACAGATAACTTAAGTAAATCTCTTGAACTGTATGCAGAGCTTATGCAAAATCTCAACCTCAAAGATGAGGAGTTTCAACCCGAACGTAAAGTAGTTCTCGAAGAGCGACTTTGGAGAACAGACAACAATCCACTTGGATATCTTTACTTTAGAATGTTCAACAACGCTTATATCTACCACCCTTATCACTGGACACCCATCGGCTTTAAAAATGACATAAAAACATGGACTATTGATGACATAAGAGATTTTCATGCCACTTACTACCAGCCAAACAATGCCATTTTAATGGTTACAGGTGATGTAGAGCCCAAAGAGGTTTTCAAGCAGGCTAAAAAATACTTCTCTAAAATAAAAAATACAAAAGAGTTACCTGCATTTAAGTTCATTGAACCGGAACAAGACGGGGCAAAAAGAGTGACGATTCACAAAGAGAGTGAAGTTGAAATGGTAGCTATAACCTTTCATATACCAAACTTCCAAAGTCCTGATCAGGTAACTCTCAGTGCTATTTCTGAGATCCTAAGTTCAGGCAAAAGCTCACGACTCTACAAGGAGCTTGTAACCGATAAAAAACTTGTCAATCAGATATATGCTTATAATATGGAAAATATTGATGCAGGACTTTTTATATTTTTAGCGGTTTGTAACCCCGGCGTCAAAGCAATAGAGGTAGAAAAAGAACTCAAAGCGCAAATAGAGCTTCTTAAAAATAAAAAGGTTTCAAAAGCGGAACTGCAAAAAGTAAAAATCAATACAAAAGCTGATTTTATCTACTCACTTGAGAGCTCTACATCTGTAGCAAATCTTTATGGAAGCTACCTTGTAAGAGGTGATATACAGCCTCTTTTGACTTATGAGCAAAATATCAACAAAGTGACTGCAAAAGGGCTAAAAGAGATAGCAAATAAATACTTTGACTTCCAAAAATCCACCACTTTAATATTGCAAAAATAACACCGCTTTGCCGACAAACGAACTTGTCGGTAGAAAAATATATACATTGACACAATTTAGAATTAACACTTTTTCGATATAATTGCGTATTATTTTTAAAGGGTAACTAGATGAATATTGTAACAGGTTCTTCAACAGCACTCATAACCCCGTTTAAAAACGGAAAACTCGATGAGTCTGCATATGCAAAACTTATTCAACGACAGATAGATAACGGCATAGACGCGGTATGTCCGGTAGGAACAACCGGGGAGAGTGCTACACTTACATATGAAGAAGATAAAAGATGTATAGAGATCTCGGTAGAGGTTTGTAAAGGGACAAATACGAAAGTTTTGGCAGGGGCTGGGAGTAACTCTACAGCAGAGGCCATAAACATTGCAAAACACGCACAAAGATGTGGTGTGGATGCGATTTTTTCAGTAAGTCCATACTATAACAAACCGTCTCAAGAGGGTCTTTACCAACACTATAAAGCTATCGCTGAAGCAGTAAGTGAACTTCCATTTATGCTTTACAATGTTCCCGGGCGTACAGCAGTTGACATAGAAGCAGATACGGTTATCAGACTTTTTGATGATGTTGAAAATATTTACGGTATCAAAGAAGCAACAGGCTCTTTAGACAGAGCAATAGAGTTGATCTCAAGAAGACCTGAGCTTAAGGTGTTTAGTGGTGATGATGCTATTGACTACCCTATTTTGGCAACCGGAGGTGCAGGTATCACTTCTGTTACCTCAAATCTTTTGCCGGATCTTAAAAGTGAACTTGTTACACGTGCTCTCAATGGTGACTTTAACGGAGCAAAAGAGATCAATGATATGCTCTATCCGATCAACAAAGCACTCTTTTTGGAATCCAACCCTGTTATGATCAAAGCAGCTATGTACATTGCCGGACTTATTGAATCTTTGGAATACAGACTTCCACTTGTTCACCCGAGCATCGAAAACATGAAAAAACTTGAAGAAGTTATGAAAATATATGATATCAAAGGACTATAATATGACACAAAACTCTTTACAGGGAAAAACTCTTTTTGTAAGTGGTGGAACACGCGGTATCGGAAAAGCGATAGTTTACGCGTTTGCCAAAGAGGGGTGTGATGTAGCCTTTACTTATGCTTCAAGTGCCGACACGGCAAATGAGATCATAGCAGATGTTGAAAAACTTTACGGTGTCAAATGTAAAGCGTATAAACTCAATATTTTGGAGCCTCTGACATATAAAGATGTTTATAAAGAGTTTGATGAAGATTTTGAGAGACTTGACTATTTTATATCCAATGCCATCATTTCCGGTCGTGCGGTTGTCGGTGGTTTTGGTCCTTTTATGAGACTAAAACCTCGTGGTCTTGATAATATCTGGACAGCAACTGTAGATGCCTTTGTTGTCGGTGCGCAAGAAGCAGCAAAAAGGATGGAGAAAACAGGTGGAGGTTCTATCATTAGTATGAGTTCTACCGGTAATCTTGTATATACTCCCAACTATGCGGGTCACGGAACAAATAAGGCAGCAGTTGAAACTATGGTTCGCTATGCCGCAGCTGAACTTGGCGAGAAAAAGATTCGTGTCAATGCAGTAAGCGGTGGTCCTATCGATACAGATGCACTCAAGGCATTTCCTAACTATGAAGAGGTAAAAGCTGAAGTTGTCAACCGTTCTCCACTCTCTCGTATGGGTGAAGCACAAGACCTCACAGGCGCATGTTTGTTTTTATGTTCAAACGATTCTTCATGGCTTACAGGTCAAACAATCGTCGTCGATGGTGGAACAACTTTCCAGTAAACACTACTTTTGGCACTCTTACAAAGGTGCCGGATACTATTTTCTACACAACTAAGGATAACCTTGCTAAATCTTCCAAATGCGTTGGCTTCACTCAGAATCATACTCGCGCCGTTGATGTTTTGGATCATACTCAATCCTGAGTATTTTACAGACAATGGCTTTGATATAACATGGAACTATTACTTTGCTTCACTTTTGTTTGTCCTTGCTTCTGTAACTGACTTTTTTGACGGTTATATAGCAAGGGAGTGGAACCAGTCAACCATGCTCGGTGCCATACTTGATCCATTAGCAGATAAAATGCTTACTTTGGCTGCATTTTTAGGGCTTATGATGATAGGCGCTGCTTCTGCATGGGCTATTTACATCATCATTGTTCGGGAGCTTTTTATAACAGGTATCAGGACAGTTGCCGTTAGTGAGGGTATAAGTGTCAAAGCATCATGGGCAGGCAAGATAAAAACCGTAGCACAAATGATCGCTATAGGCTTTTTGCTCATGCACTGGCCTTTTGGAGAAGAGCTTTTATGGTTTGCCGTTTTTCTTACCGTTTACTCGGGTTTAGAGTATCTTTACGGCTTTAAAGCAGCACTCACAAAGGAGAGTACATCATGAGCTGGGTAGTATCACTCGCAGTTTTATCTGCACTTATTTTTTTTCATGAACTAGGGCATTATATGGCTGCAAGACTTATGGGTGTATATGTCGAGACATTCAGTATTGGGTTTGGAAGTAAAGTGGCCTCTTTTAAGAAGTGGGGTACAGAGTGGAAGATCTCTATGATCCCCCTTGGCGGTTATGTCAAGATGAAAGGTCAAGATGACAGTGACCCAAGTAAAAAAAGTTTTGATCCTGACAGCTACAATGTAAAAACACCCCTGCAGAAAATATTTATACTTTTAGCCGGTCCTGCTGCAAACTTTATACTTGCATTTATTTTATACTTCCTTATCGCTCTTGGTGGACCAAATATCCTTTCTCCCGTCATTGGCAACGTCGTCAAAGACTCCCCTGCATATATTGCGGGGCTTGAGAGTAATGACACCATACGCTCAATAAACGGCACAGAGATCACAACATGGAAAGAGATGGCACATATCATCTCCGAATCAAAGGGCCCTCTTCAACTTGAGATAGAGCGTAACGGGTTTTTAGAGTACAAAACACTCACTCCAAAGATCACTCAAACAACCAATATGTACAATGAAGAGGTGCATAAAAAGATGATAGGTATCGGTAGTGCAGGAGTCACGCACAAGCTCGATCTTACACTAGGAAACACCCTCTCATACGCCACTGAACAAACTGTTTTTGCATCAACGGTTATCTTTACTGGTGTTAAAAAACTACTCTTTGGAGAGGTTCCTGCTCAAGAGCTTGGAGGTGTCATAAGTATAGTGAAGCTCACTTCCGATGCAACTGATGCAGGATGGATGGCAGTACTCTTTTTTGCAGCTCTTATATCTGTAAACCTGGGAGTGCTTAACCTACTTCCTATCCCTGCACTTGATGGTGGACATATTATGTTTAATCTCTATGAGATGATTGCCAGAAGAGCCCCGAGTGAGGCGATCATTATCAAACTCACTATTGCGGGATGGGTGATACTTTTCTCACTTATGGGACTTGGACTCTATAATGATATAAATAGATTGATGAACTAGTTATATCTTATACATCCTCCTTTTTTATACTCCAAATAAACACAAGAGGTATAAACAAAAGTGTTAAAAATGTTCCAACAATCAAACCACCGATTGCAACTGCGCCAAGAGGAGCTAGTCTCTCTAGCCCTATTGCAGAACCAAGTGCGACGGGCAACATACCTGCTGAAGTAGCAAAAGCCGTCATCAAAACCGGTCTTGTTCTAATTTTGATACTCTCAATCATTGCCTCACTTTTACTAAGTCCCGCCTGCATCTTCTCTATGGCAAAATGTATAAGTAAAATTGCATTATTTACAATAATACCACTTAAGAGTATAAATCCCATCATCGCAGGCATAGATGTATGATAATACATAAGAAGCATCATCCACGAAGCCCCTATTATAGTCAAAGGGATAGATAAGATTATCATTAAAGATATCTTTACAGAGTTAAACAGGGCAATAAGTGTAAAAAATATAAGTACAACTGCAAAGCCGATTGCCCCTATCATCCTGCTGGCTGCACTTTTAAACTGTTTTATATCACCTGTTTGTTCCATCTCAACACCTTCTGGAAGAACCTTTCCTTTAAAAGCCTCCTCAAAATTACTCATAATATGTGAAATGGCTGCTTTTTCTCTAAAACCATAAACATTCAAGGTATATTGTAAACCCTCTCTTGTGATAAGTGACGGCTCATTAATAAATTTTAGAGTTATCATATCACTTAGTGGAACTTTCCCTTTTTTGGTACTTATAAGGTATGATTTTAAACTCTCAATATTATCCCTTTTATCTTCATCCACCCAAACTCTTATACTAAAATCTGTACTGTTTTGCAGGTAAAAAGATGCTGCTTTAGCCCCTCTTACAAATGTTTGAAGCTGTTTTGATATATCTTCATTACTCAGACCGTAGTAGGCTGCTTTTTTCTCATCTATCTCAAACTCATATACTTTTTTATTGTTTTGCCAAGTTTTTGAGACAGAGACAACTCCACCGGTTTGCATCATTGCATCAGCTACCATATCTCCAGCTTGCTGCAGGTTTTTCAAATCATCACTGTAAAGAGTCACATCGATGTTGGCTCGCAAACTTGCAAGTGCTGTTGCACCATAATCGACAACATCTACACTGTGAACATTGTTTATTTTATTCAATTTTTCTCGTAATCTTTTCTCTATTTCCCATATCGTTTCTTCTCTGTGGTATCTATCGATATAGGTTGCAGTTATACTGATATGATCAATCCCGCTCCCACTTCCTATACTCATAATACCTGCTTCACTGCCGATAGCACTTGAGAGATATAACAGTTCTCCCTCTTCGCTTATAATTTTATTCGCTTCTTGCACTATCTTTTTACTTGCTTCAATAGGTAGGTTTGGATCAACCGTTATACTGATTTTAGCACCACCGGTATCCATAGGCGGCATTAACTCTTGACCAACAGTTGGCATAACACCTTTTACACTTGTCACAAATAAAAATATCAACACCGCGATGTAACTAAACGCAACGCTTTTTCTCTTAATAGCCAAAGCAACAGCACTTGCAAAAAAGTTAGCGATAGAGCTACTAAATCCTCCAACAAACTTCTCAAAAAGAGCTTCACTTTTTAAAATAAATGGAGATTTAATGGTAAGAATTTTTAATGATAACAAAGGCACTGCCGTTATCGAAATCACATATGAAGCGGCAAGTGCAAGCAGAAGCGTTCCAACAAGCGGTTGAAATATAGTTTGTGGATAACCACCAACAAAGAGCATTGGCGAGAGTGCTATCATGGTTGTTATTGTTCCACTAAGATCAGCAAACATTATCTCTTTTGTACCGTTATAAACAGCTTTATGTATCTCATCATGAAGTTCTCGGTAGTGCCGCTCTATATTTTCCATAACAACAACGGCATCATCGAGCAAGAGTCCAAGTGCTAAAATTATTGCTGTTAACGTCACAACATTAAACTCAATTCCAACAATCCACATCAACGCTACCGTTGTTGCATATACAAGGGGAATAGTTACAAGAACAACTAACACCTGTCTAAAAGATGCTAAAAAGAAAAACACCACTATGGTTGACATAATGATAGCATCTCTTAAAGATTCAAACATATTGTCAGTACTTTGAACAATGGTATCTTTTTGTGTATCTGTAATGGTGAACTCTAAATTTTTATATTTTTGCTTTAGCTTGTCTATCTCTTTTTGAACTAGATCAATACTCTTAACAACATCAGCATTTTCAGCTCTTTGAACGGCAAGTGCAATTGCATGTTTAGAGTTTCCATAATACTCAGCAGAGTTGTCATAGTGCCCAAAATATACTTTTGCAATATCTTTTAACTCGATATCTTTTGTAATACTGATCGATTTTAGTTTAGAGACAGTATCTTTTTTACCTTTTGATTTGAGAAGATACCTACTGTTTTGGCTTGTTATAAAACCTATGGCAAAATCGTTGTCATTTGCTTTTAATTTTGCTACAACAGTTGCTATATCAAGATTATACTTATCTAGTTTATCCTTATCGACAATAACCTCTATCTCTTTTTCATACCCACCAAAGATATCCACACCTGCAATGCCCTCTAGTCTTATGATGTCATGTTTTATCTTTGTTGAAGCAAGCTGTCTAATATCTTCTAAAGATATGGCACCATCTTTAGAGCTTATGGCATATGTAACAATAGGTGCTGTTGCAGCTGTGATTTTTATGATTTGCGGAGCCAGTATTGAGCCTGGCAGTTTTGATTTTATCTTATCAAGGGAATTACTGACATCACTTGTAGCTGCATCAATGTTTTTTGCATAATCAAATTCCGCATTAATGACACTTACTTCATCGATAGTAGTGGAGTACACTCTTCTGATCTTATCTAAAGTGTAAAGCTCCTCCTCTACGGGAATAGATACATTAGTAGCTATACTCTTTGCCGAAGCACCAGGCTGAACAACTACAACAGCAACCGTGGGATAATTAGAATCCGGAAACAATTTCCTATCGATTTGATTGTAACCTACTGCTCCTAGAAATAAAAAGAGTGTCAAAAATGAAAATATAAAATAGGGCCTGCCAAGTAAAAAGTTTACAATGGAAAAATCTTTTTTCATTTTATTGAGCCTTGTTCACTAAGATTTTTCCATAGGTAGGAAGAATGGAGAGTTTTGCTTCTGATGCAGCCCCAACCGGCTTAGTTGGACATGGAGAGACGGCAGCTCTTTGAGAATTTTCTAAAGCAACCGTAACTTCCATTTGAGAAAATTTTCCATCTTTATATACCATCACATAGACTTTATCATGTTTGTGTAAAAGTGCATTAAGAGGAAGCGTACAAGCTTGTTGTGCACTATCGACTTGCACTTCTATATTTTTATAGGACTTATTTGCTAACGGCAGTGGCTTGTAGAGTTTTACTTCAGCTACAAGCAAAGTATTTCTGGCATCATCATATATTTTAGAGACATACCCTATCTCTTTGTTGTCTAAAAACACCCTTTGCCCTTGAGTTATCGGTTTTTCATTTTGTGAAAACATAAAGTTAAGTTTTTGATCATCAGAGTTAAGTGTTAAAATCACCTTACCCGCCGGTGCCAATGATCCGGCATCTAACAATTTGGAACCAATCACACCGCTAAAAGGGGCTCTTATATTTAAGTATTGGAGTTGTACTTTTGTTTGATTTATTTTCTCATCTGTAGATTTTAAAGCTGAAAGTTTTGTTTGATACATTGCTCTAGAAGCATCAAATGCCTCTTTTGAGATCGCTTCTATGTCATAAAGTTTTTGATTTCTCTGTAAAATATTTTTTGCATTTGCAACATCAAGAGCTAAAGATTTTTTTTGCTCTTTAAGCGATGAAAGCGTTGCCAGTATCTCTCTATCATCCAAAGAGACAAGCAGATCACCTTTTTTGACTTTATCGTTTTCATTGACATATATTTTTTTAATTCTTGCTACAAATTTTGTAGCGATATTTGCACTTTTAGATGATAAAACTTCTGCTAAAAATTCTTTTTTTTGCGAGAGATACTCCTCTTTTGCCATTACAATATCTACACTTTTAAGATACTCTTTAGCTACTGGTAAATCGGAAACACTCTCTTTTTGTTTTTTTAAAAATAGTGCTGCTGATACAGCAACCAAAACTGCTATTAGAATTAATATAACTTTTTTCATCTATTTTTCTCCC
>JALUKO010000090.1 GCA_027056525.1 Helicobacteraceae bacterium
GTAACGATGTATAATTATGCAACAAGTCCTTATGAAGACTGGCAAAAACTTGGCTGGGCTGCAGCATTTATACTGAGTATGTTTATCTTAAGCTTAAACATATTGGGAAGATTATTTATTATGAAAAAGAAAGGCAAATAATGGCAACTATTGTAGATATTACACAAGAAAAAGCACTCGAAGTGAATAATTTTGAGTTTACCTACGCATCTGCTGATGCACCAAGTATCAAAAAACTCAACATGCCCATAGCAAAAAACAGTGTTACTGCACTTATCGGACCATCAGGTTGCGGAAAGACAACACTTTTGAGAAGCTTTAACCGTATGCATGATCTGTACCCCGGCAATAAGTATGAGGGGGAGATCCTTTTTAAAAACAGAAATATCCTAAGTCCAAAAGAAGACCTTATCAACCTTAGAATTCAGATAGGGATGATCTTTCAAAAACCTACTGCATTTCCGATGAGCATCTTTGACAATGTTGCTTACGGTATGAGGCTTCAGGGGATTAAAAATAAAACTGAACTTGCAGACAGAGTGGAAAAAGCGTTGCGTGACGCTGCTATTTGGAAAGAGGTAAAAGAGAGACTCAAGCATGATGCAAACGGTCTCTCAGGTGGTCAACAACAACGTCTTTGTATTGCCCGTGCTATTGCCGTTGAACCGGAAGTTCTCCTTTTTGATGAACCGACATCGGCGCTTGATCCTATCTCTACTGCGGGTATCGAAGAGCTTGTGGTTGCACTCAAAGAGCAGGTCTCTATCATCATAGTTACCCACAATATGCAGCAAGCCGCCAGAGTAAGTGACTATACAGGTTTCATGTACCTTGGTGAACTCATCGAACTTGGACATACCGAAGAGCTTTTTGTAACACCAAAAGAGAAGCTTACAGAAGAGTATATCACCGGTAAATTTGGTTAATCAGAAGAAAAAGAAACTTAAAGGAATAATGAATGTCAACAAAGTATGATAACAAAATTGATGAGATCAGAGGGCTTATCTCTGGCCTTTTAGAAAATATTGTCACAGCAAACCAGATCTCTTTACAAGCTTTTCAATCTCATGAAGAAAAAGATTTTAAAGAGGTTCAGGAAAAACTGAACAATATCACTGTTCAAGGCGATATTATAGACAATGAGATCATTAGAACTTTTGCTCTATTTGGTCCAGAAGCCAAAGAGCTGAGAACCTTGGTCGCTTACCTTAAGATGACGAATGAAATTGTTCGTATCGGTGTAGGTGTAAAAAAATATACACGCCGTATGAAGGAACACACAAACAGTGAACTCGATCTTACGCCACTAAGCAGCACCATACTTCAACTGCATAAAAGCACGATCAAAGCACTTGAGTATATTTTGCAATGCTTCCAAGACCTTGATGGATGTAATATCGAAGAGTACTATAGAAAAGTGATGGTTGAAGAGAGTAAAAATGATGATATGTTCGCCATCTTAGAAAAAGAGATCATGACTTTGATCATAGAAGAGAGAGAACTTTCACCTGAATATGTAAAAGTTTTAGGAACACTTCGCAAACTCGAACGCTCTTGTGACAGAAGTGTCAATATAG
Organism: Helicobacteraceae bacterium; assembly: GCA_027056525.1. GTDB lineage: Bacteria > Campylobacterota > Campylobacteria > Campylobacterales > Sulfurimonadaceae > Sulfurimonas. The sequence goes on from JALUKO010000090.1 coordinate 1,578, forward strand.
CCAACCTCATGCTTTATGCCAAAGAGGGTGGAGAGATACGCCTCTACAGCTAAAGCCACCTCAACTTCCATATGCCCCTTGCGGGTATAACTTTATGAAACAATAATTCCACTTGATCAATATTTAGGCAATAGAAAACATTGGTTTGAAAGTAAATCAGATATACTAATACCAGAAATATTACTCAGGAGAAAATTAATGGGAAAATTCGTTAATAGTATAGAAGAATTCTTTACTTTTTGTAAAGAAAATGATGTTCAATTCGTAGATTTAAGATTTACAGATATCAAAGGTGCGTGGCACCACTTAACATACCGCTATAGTGCAGTAAATGCAGAAAATTTAGAAAATGGTTTTCCATTTGACGGTTCTTCAATCGAAGCATGGCAACCGATCAACAAATCAGATATGATTTTAAAGCCTGATGTGCCAACAGCTTTCTTAGACCCTTTCACTGCTGATCCAACTGTCATTCTCTTTTGTGATATTTTCGATATCTACAAAGGTGAGCTTTATGAAAAATGTCCACGTTCAATCGCTAAAAAAGCACTCAAGCATGCTGAAGATATCGGCATTGCAGATGCTGCATACTTTGGACCGGAAAATGAGTTCTTTATCTTCGATAATGTTCAATTTGTTGATAATATCAATGAAGCCGGATATAAAGTAGATACTGAAGAGGGTGAATGGAACTCAAATACTGCTTATGAAGATATGTACAACACAGGTCACAGACCGGGAACAAAAGGTGGTTACTTCCCTGTTGCACCTACTGACTCTATGGTTGATATGAGAGCAGAGATGATGCAAGTTCTTGAGCAAGTTGGTCTTGAAGTAGTTCTTGGTCACCACGAAGTTGCACAAGGTCAAGGTGAGATTGGTATCGTATTCGGTGATATCATCACTGCTGCTGACAATGTTCAAAAATACAAATATGTTGTAAAAATGATCGCACACCTTAATGGTAAAACTGCTACATTTATGCCTAAGCCACTTTATGGAGACAACGGTAACGGTATGCACGTTCACCAATCACTTTGGAAAGATGGCAGAAACCTTTTTTATACAGAAGGAAACTACGGTAACCTTTCAGAGTTAGCACTTAATTACGCTGCTGGTATCTTCAAGCATGCCAAAGCTGTTGCTGCATTCACAAATGCTTCAACAAACTCTTATAAACGTCTTATCCCAGGTTTTGAAGCGCCTTCAATCTTAACATATTCTTCTCAAAACCGTTCAGCTGCTTGTCGTATCCCTTACGGTGCCGGTGAAAAAGCTACACGTATCGAGATGAGATTCCCGGATTCTACTGCGTGTCCCTACCTTGCATTTGCTGTAATGATGATGGCTGGACTTGATGGTATCAAACAAAAACTTACTCCTGTAGGTCCTATGGATGAAGATCTTTTCGAACTTACTCTTGATGAGATTCGTGATAGAGGAATCCAACAAATGCCACACACATTACGTGAAGCACTTGAAGGTCTTATTGCAGACAATGATTTCTTAAAACCGGTATTTACTGATGAGATGATCAATACTTACCAAGGTTATAAATTTGAGCGTGACGTATTCCCAGATGAGGGTCGTCCAACTGCTTACGAGTTCAAAACTACATACCAATGCTAGTATTTTCTCCCCTCTTTGGGAGAAAAACTATATAAACAATAAAAATTATCCTTAACTTTAAAAACTAACCCTCAAATTTCTTTCTTAAAAACCTCAAACTTGCTATAATTGCACCCGTTAATAACAAATGTAAGAGTGTGTTATTAAAATTCAAGTTTAAAAGGATTCACAATGAATCATATACCAAAGGGCAAGTATCGCCCCTATCCAAAAATAGATTTGCCAGATCGTACTTGGCCGAACAATACTATAACAAAAGCTCCCACATGGTGTAGTGTAGATTTACGAGATGGTAATCAAGCACTTATAAACCCTATGAACATGGAGAAAAAACTTGAACTTTTCACACTCTTACTCAAAATAGGTTTCAAAGAAATAGAAGTGGGATTTCCATCAGCTTCCAAAGTGGAGTTTGACTTTTTACGCCGTTTGGTCGATGACAATCTGATCCCTGATGATGTAACCATCCAAGTTTTGGTGCAAGCTCGTGAACACTTGATAGCCAAAACATTTGAAGCATTGCAAGGTGTTAAAAAAGCCACTGTGCATTTGTATAATTCAACTTCTGTAGCTCAGAGAAAAATAGTGTTTTCAAAAACACAAGATGAGATCTTGGCACTTGCGCTTGAAGGGGTTGACCTTGTAAAGCGATATGAACAAGATCATGATGGTGAGATATTTTTAGAGTACTCCCCTGAAAGTTTTACGGGAACAGAGTTGGATTTTGCAGCACGTATCTGTAATGCCGTAACAGATCGCTGGGGCATAAGCAAAGAGAGAAAAGTGATCATCAATCTTCCATCAACCGTGGAGATGGCAACACCAAACATTTATGCTGATCAGATAGAGTGGATGGCAAGACATCTTGACAACCGTGAGCATGTCATCATCTCAACCCATACGCATAACGACAGAGGAACGTCAGTCGCCGCTACAGAGTTGGCACTTTTGGCAGGAGCCGACAGAGTAGAGGGAACACTTCTAAGTAACGGTGAACGTACAGGGAATGTCGATATCATCACTTTGGCGTTAAATATGACAACACAGGGGATCGAGAGTAATCTTGACTTTAGTGATGTCAATGCAGTTCTTGATGTCGTTGAGAGATGCACAGAGATAGAAACGCACTGTCGCCATCCCTATGTTGGCGAATTGGTCTATACCGCATTTTCAGGCTCTCATCAAGATGCCATAAACAAAGGGCTTGCATATCAAAAAGCTAAAAAAGATGAGCACTGGGAAGTGCCATACTTGCCTATAGATCCTGAAGATGTTGGAAGAACATATGAGAGTATTATTCGCATAAATTCACAGTCTGGGAAAGGGGGTATCGCTTATATTTTAGAGAAGAACTACGGTTTTGCTCTTCCAAAAGCGATGCACCCTGAGATCGGCAGAATCGTTCAGGCTGTCACAGATGAAAGAGGAAGAGAGCTAAGTGCAGATGAGATCTTGGAGATATTTAAAAACACTTACTTTCATCCAAAAGAGCATATATCTTTGGTGAACTTTACACTCTCAAGTGATTCCAAAACATCAAA